>NZ_MEGA01000036.1:0-19486 GCF_001725695.1 Microbacterium sp. SCN 71-21 | reverse complement strand
GATCAGACCAGCGAGTTGACGTCCAGCGGGATGCCGGGGCCGAACGTGGTCGACACGGCGCCCTTCTGGATGTAGCGGCCCTTCGAGCTCGACGGCTTCAGACGCACGATCTCGTCGACCGCGGCGGTGAAGTTCTCGCCCAGCTGCTCGGCCGTGAACGAGGCCTTGCCGACGACGAAGTGCACGTTGGCGTGCTTGTCGACGCGGAACTCGATCTTGCCGCCCTTGATCTCCTCGACGGCCTTGGCCGGGTTGGGGGTCACGGTGCCGGTCTTCGGGTTCGGCATGAGGCCACGGGGACCCAGCACCTTGCCGAGACGACCGACCTGGCCCATGAGCTCGGGGGTCGAGACCGCCGCGTCGAACGCGGTGTAGCCGCCGGCCACCTTCTCGATGAGCTCGGCGCCGCCGACCTCGTCCGCACCCGCGGCGATGGCGGCCTCCGCGGCCGGACCCGTCGCGAACACGATCACGCGCGCCGTCTTGCCGGTGCCGTGGGGAAGGATGACAGTGCCGCGCACCATCTGGTCGGCCTTGCGCGGGTCGACCGAGAGCTTCAGCGCGACCTCGACGGTCGAGTCGAACTTCGCCGAACCGGTCTCCTTCGCGAGCGCGACGGCCTCAGCGGCGGTGTAGAACTTGTCGGCGTCGATCTTGGCCTTCGCGGCCTCGTACGCCTTGGACTTCTGTGCCATGGTGACGCTCCCCCTCAGTCCTCGACCGTGATGCCCATGGAACGGGCGGTGCCGGCGATGATCTTCGATGCGGCCTCAATGTCGTTCGCGTTGAGGTCGGGCTGCTTGGTCTCGGCGATCTGGCGCACCTGCTCCTTGGTGAGCTTGGCGACCTTCACCGTGTGCGGGGTCTTGGACCCCTTCTGCACGCCAGCGGCCTTCTTGATGAGCTCCGCCGCCGGCGGGGTCTTCAGGATGAACGTGAAGCTGCGGTCTTCGTAGACGGTGATCTCGACCGGGATGACGTTGCCGCGCTGCGACTCGGTCGCGGCGTTGTACGCCTTGCAGAACTCCATGATGTTGACGCCATGCTGACCGAGCGCGGGGCCGATCGGCGGCGCCGGGTTGGCGGCGCCGGCGTTGATCTGGAGCTTGATCAGGCCGGTCACCTTCTTCTTCGGTGCCATTTCCTTTTCCTTTCAACGAGCGGATGCCTCGCGGCATCCCTCTCTCCCGCAGCCCGGCCATTCCGGGGAGCGGTGGTCTGTGTCAGAGCTTGGTGACCTGGTCGAACGACAGCTCGACGGGGGTCTCGCGCTCGAACAGCGAGACGAGCACGGTGAGCTTGCCGCTCTCGGGCTTGATCTCGCTGATGGTGCCCGGGAGACCCGCGAACGAGCCCTCCTTGATCGTGATGGTCTCGCCGATCTCGTAGTCGACCTCGGCGGGGATGACGCGGGCCGCGGCCGGAGCGCCCTTGACGGGGGCGCCGCCCTTGACGGGGGCCGCCTCCTTCACCTCGACGAGCGACTGCAGCATCGTGAAGGCCTCTTCGAAGCGCAGCGGGGTCGGATTGTGCGCGTTGCCGACGAAGCCGGTGACGCCGGGCGTGTGGCGAACGACCGACCAGGTGTCCTCGTTGAGCTCCATGCGCACGAGCACGTAGCCCGGGATGCGCACGCGGGTGACCATCTTGCGCTGGCCGTTCTTGATCTCGACGACGTCCTCCATGGGGACCTCGACCTGGTAGATGTCCTCCTCGACCTCGAGCGTCGACTTGCGCTGCTCGATGTTGGCCTTCACCTTGCGCTCGAAACCGGCGTAGGAGTGGATGACGTACCACTTGCCCGGCAGCGAGCGCAGCTCGGTGCGGAACGCCTCGACCGGGTCGAGATCGGCGTCGACGTCGAGGTCGTCGCCGAGCTCGGGACCGTCGTAGGGGGCGACCTCGTCGGCGGCCTCCTGGGCGAGCTCCGCGGCCTCCTCGGCAGCGGCGTCGGTGAGCACCTCTGCGGCGGCCTCGGCCTCCGCAGTCTCGTCGATCTCGAGAGCGTCGTTCACGATCGCATCAGCCTCCGGGTCGTCGATCTCGACGACGTCGTCGTCGAAATCCGCGTCATCCTCGTCCTCGACGTGGAGCGCGACCTGCTCGGCGGCGGTCACCGACTCCTCTTCCGCGGCGAGCGTGTTGCCATCCTGCGCGGCGTCGTCCTCGCTGGACTGCTCGGCGGCCGTCGCCCAATCGGCGTCGTCGACATACTTTTCAGACACGTGCGTTCTTCCTCAGTTCTCCGGTGCGGATCCGGCGCTCAGGCGCCCGGGGTTCCGAACACCACGGTCGTCAGCCACACGAACAGGAGGTCGAGTCCGTAGACCACCGCCATCATGACGATGACGAAGCCCAGCACGACGGCTGTGAACTTGACGAGCTCCTGCCGGGTCGGGGTGACGACCTTGCGCAGTTCCGCGATGACCTGACGGATGAACAGGACGATGCGAGCGAAGATGTTGGGCTTCTTCTCGCGGCGTGCATCGCTTTTCGCGACGACGTCGTTCTTCGCCTCGTCCTGGACCATTGACTCCACCTGGATCATCGTTGTGTCAGCTGTTGCGCTGACGCGCAGGGCGGACAGGAATCGAACCTGCAACCTGCGGTTTTGGAGACCGCTGCTCTGCCAATTGAGCTACCGCCCTAGAGACCCGGAGGTCTCGGCGCCCGCACTTCTGCCGCAACCGGAGGGAGGGGGTCTCGCACCCGATCTTCGGGCACGGCAAAAGAATGCAGACTTCTACTGCACGTTCCAGTGTACGTCATGCCTCCGGCGCGCTGCGACCCGGGGTCAGAACACGTGCACCCCGGAGCGGTCCGGTTCGGGGGCGAATCCGAAGGCGCGACCGGTGATCTCGGCCGCCGTGACGCGCACGTAGTTGCGCTTCAGAGTCGGCACCCACGGATGAAGGCCGAGCTGCTCGGCGGCCTCGATCTCGGCCTCCGTCTCGAGCCGCCGGGCGTGTCCGCGCACGATCACGCTCCATGCGCCGGCGTCCGTGTGGTCGTCGACCTCGAACAGCACCTCGTCGTTCACGGTCAGCTCGAACAGCTTGCTGCCCTCGGCCGTGCGGAACACGATGTCGCCGCCGGTGACGACGTAGTTGACCGGGAACACGTCGAGCACGTTCCCGATATGCGTGACGAGCCGTCCGAGCTGCTGCGTCGCCAGGCGCCGCAGGCACTCCGACTCGTCGAGACTGTCCACCACCCCGATCTCGTCCATGCCCCGATTCTCCTCCCGATCGCGCCGCCGCACGAGGGGGATTCGTCGCGTTCCGCGGCCTACGATTCCGGGATAACCCTCGCGCCGCTGCAGCTCGACGAACTGTGGGACTTCGGGGATGCCGCGGCATCCGAGGGGCGCCTCGTCGCCGCTGCCGCAGCGGCGACGGACGACGACGAGCGGGCCGAGCTGGAGACGCAGATCGCCCGCGCGCTCGGCCTGCAGGCGAGGTACGCGCGTGCGCACGCCGTGCTCGACACGGTCACCGGGCAGGCGCCGGCCGCCGCCGTGCGGGTCGCGCTCGAGCGCGGAAGACTGCACAACTCGGCCGGCGACGCTCAGGGCGCGATCGTGCACTTCCGGCGGGCAGCGGATGCCGCGGCATCCGCCGGTCTCGTCTTCCTGTACGTCGATGCCCTGCACATGCTCGCGATCGCCGACCCGTCGAACGGCGATCGGCACACCGCGGCAGCATTCGCCGCGCTCGAGGACGTCACCGATGCGCGAACACAGCGCTGGCGCGTCTCCCTGCACAACAACGCCGGCTGGGCGGCGATGGCGGCGGGTCGCCACGGCGACGCCCTCGTGTCGTTCCACGCCGCGCGCGCCGACGCCGCACGGTGGGGGACCGCGCAGCAGATCGAGTGGGCCGACGAGTCCCTCGCCGAGTGCCGTGCAGCCCTCGGCGATGAGGCGTGAGGTCAGCCGGCGACGCGGACGAGCTTCTTGTTGACGAACTCGTCGGCGGCGAGCAGACCCATCTCGCGGGAGGTGCCGCTGCGCTTGACGCCGCCGAAGGGCAGCTCGGGGCTGTCGGCGAGCACGAGGTTCACGTAGACCATTCCGGCATCGATGGCGTCGGCGACGCGCTCGGCCTGCGCCGGGTCGGTCGTGAAGACGTAGGAGCCGAGGCCGAACGACGTGTCGTTCGCGATCGCGACGGCCTCGTCCTCGCCGGCGACGCGGTAGACGACGCCGACGGGGCCGAAGAGCTCCTCGCGGTAGACGTCCATGTCGCTGGTGACATCGGTGAGCACGGTCGGCGCGTAGAAGGCGCCGTCGCGCGTGCCGCCGGCCACCAGCGTCGCACCCTGGGCGACCGCGTGGTCGACCTGGGCGGCCAGGCGCTCCGCCGCGGCGAGCGACGAGAGCGGGCCCAGCACGGTGTCCTCGGCGAACGGATCGCCGACCGTCGCCGCGGTCATCGCAGCCGTGAACTTCTCGACGAACGCGTCGTAGAGACCGTCGACCACGATGAAACGCTTGGCCGCGTTGCACGACTGCCCGGTGTTGTCCAGGCGCGCCTCGACCGCGGCGCTCACGGCACCGTCGAGGTCGTCGGTCGAGAGCAGGATGAACGGATCGGAGCCGCCGAGCTCGAGCGCGACCTTCTTGAGGTTGCGTCCGGCGATCTCCGCCACCGCGGCGCCCGCCCGCTCGGATCCCGTGACCGAGACGCCCTGCACCCGCGGGTCGGCGATGACGGTCGCCGCCTGGTCGTTGGTGATGTAGAGGTTGGTGTATCCCCCGACCGGCACGCCGGCGTCGTGGTAGATGCGCTCGATCGCGGCCGACGACTCGGGGCACTGCGGAGCGTGCTTGAGCAGGATGGTGTTTCCGAGCACCAGGTTCGGTGCGGCGAAGCGCGCGACCTGATAGGCCGGGAAGTTCCACGGCATGATGCCCAGCAGCACGCCGATCGGCGCCTTGCGGATCACCGCGGTGCCCTCGCCGAGGATGTCGATCGGCTGGTCGGCGGTGATCCGCCCGGCATTGTCGGCGTAGAACTCGGTGATGTCGGCGGCGAAGTCGACCTCGCCCTCCGCCGCGGCGAGAGGCTTGCCCATCTCGCGCACGATCAGCGCCGACAGCTCGTCGCGACGCTCACGGTGGAGCTCGGCCACCCGCCGGATCGCGGCCGCCCGCTCCGCCACGGGCGCGAGGCGCCAGGCGCGGTAGGCGGCATCCGCGGCGGCGACCTTCGCGGCCAGCTCGGTGTCGGTGAGGGTGTCGTAGGTGGCCAGGGTCTCGCCGGTGGCGGGGTTGACGACGGCGTACTCGCTCATGGGCTCTCCTCGGTGGTGGTCAGTCGGCGGCGGCCCGGCGGGCCGCGGTCAGGATGTCGGCGGCGGCGGCGCGACCCATGCGGATCGCCCCGTCGACGTGCTGGTAACCGGCGCCCGCCATGTCGCTGCACGCGAGGTGGACGGGTCCGATGGGCGCACGCAGGTGCGGACCGTAGCGGTGCAGGCCGCCGAGGTCGAAGCTCGCCGCGTAGGCACCGCGCGTCCACTCCTCGCTCCCCCAGTCGCTCTCGAAGTAGACGACGGGATGCCGCGCCTCGTCGCCGTAGTAACGGGCGAGGGCGTCGAGGATACGGGTGCGCCGCTCGTCGGCGTCGAGGGTGAACACGTCGTCGGCGCGCTGGTCGGACACGAACCCGACGAGGGTGCCGCGGCTCTCGCCGTGGGTGGTGTTGTCGTAGGCCTCGTGCACGAGCTCGTACGGGCTGAACGCCGTGCCCGACAGGCCCGCCTCGCGCCAGAACGGCCGGTCGTAGACCGCGTGCACCTTGATCACGAACCCCATGGAGAGGTGCTGGTGCAGCTGCTGCTGCAGCCGGGGCAGCGGCGGCTCGAAGCCGATGCGCTCGAACAGCGTGGGAGCGAGGGCCAGCACCGCGAACCGTGCGTGCACCTCGAGGTCCGGGGCGGATGCCACCACCCCGCCGTCACTCCATGCCAGACGGTGCACCGGGGCACCCAGGTGCACATCTGCGCCGAGGCGCTCGGCGAGCAGCAGCGGCACCTGCTGGAGTCCGCCGATCACGCGGCGGTCGAGGATGTAGTCCGCGTCGACGAGGTGCGAGAAGCTCCCGGCGCTCGCAGCCATGAGCAGCGCCTGCAGGGCGGAGAACGCATGGGCGGGCTTGGTGAGCATCGCCGCCGCGACGTAGAGGGCGATGTTGTCGACCGCCTCGGCATCGGAGGACTGTGCGCGCAGCCACGCCTCGAACGAGATCGTGTCGAGCGCGACCGCGTCGGGGTGCGCCCACGGGGCGTCCGGGTCGATCTCGGCGGTGAGCGCATCGAGGCGTGCGATGAGCGCGGTCATCGCCGCCGCCGTCTCCTCGGAGACCGGGAATAGCTCGCCGGTGAACCGGCGCAGCTCGCCGTCCCGGCCGCGATAGATGCTGTCGCCCTCTCGGTAGCGCGGATAGGTCTCGAGCCCCAGCTCGTCGAGCGTCTCGAGCAGCGCGGTCTGATCGGGCGATACCCACTGGCCGCCGATCTCGAGCACCGCGCCGTCGACCGTGTCGGTCCACAGCCGCCCGCCGACGCGGTCGCGGGCCTCGAGCACCGCCACCGACAGCCCCTGGCGGCGCAGCTCGTGGGCGGCGGTGAGACCCGCCGCGCCCGCGCCGATGACGACGACGTCCTTCGTGATCGAGGTCATCGGCGCTCAGTTCGCCGCGAGGGCCGCGCCGATGACGTCGAACGCCTCGTGCACGAGGGCGTCCGGGATCGACAGCGGCGGGAGGAAGCGGATGACATTGCCGTAGGTGCCGCACGTGAGCACGATGACCCCCTCGGCGATCGACGCTTTCGCGACGGCGGCGGCGAGCGTCGCATCGGGCGCGCCGGTCGCGGGGTCGACGAACTCGGCCGCGATCATCGCGCCGCGTCCGCGCACGTCGCCGATGCGGGCATCGGCCGCCCGCAGCGCCTCGAGGCGGGCCACGAGCACCTCACCCAGATCACGGGCACGGCCGGCGAGGTCGTCGCTCTCGTACACGTCGATCGCGGCGAGTGCCGCGGCGCACGCGATCGGGTTGCCGCCGTAGGTGCCGCCCAGGCCCCCGGCGTGCGAGGCATCCATGATCTCGGCGCGCCCCGTGACGGCGGCGAGCGGGAGGCCCGCGGCGATGCCCTTGGCGGTCGTCACGAGATCGGGGACGACATCGAACAGCTCGCTCGCGAACATCGCGCCGGTGCGGGCGAAGCCGGTCTGCACCTCGTCGGCGATGAAGACGACGCCGTTCTGGCGGCACCAGTCGGCGAGCGCGGGCAGGAAGCCGTCGGCGGGAACGATGAACCCGCCCTCTCCCTGGATCGGCTCGATCAGCACGGCAGCGACCTGCGACGCGCCGATCTGCTTCTCGATCATCGCGATCGCGCGGGCCGCGGCATCCGGACCCGACAGTCCGTCGCGGAAGGGGTACGACAGCGGCGCCCGGTAGATTTCGCCCGCGAACGGGCCGAAGCCGAGCTTGTACGGCATGGCCTTCGCGGTGAGGGCCATGGTGAGGTTCGTGCGCCCGTGGTACGCGTGGTCGAATGCGACGACGGCCGGCCGCGCGGTGAACTTGCGCGCGATCTTGACCGCGTTCTCGACCGCCTCGGCGCCGGAGTTGAACAGCGCGGTCTTCTTCTCGTGATCGCCGGGCGTCAGCCGGTTGAGCGCCTCGGCGACGGCGACATAGGAGTCGTACGGCGAGATCATGAAGCAGGTGTGGGTGAACTGCGCGGCCTGCTGCGCGACGGCGGCGACCACCGCCGGGTGGCTGTTGCCGACCGTGGTGACCGCGATGCCCGAACCGAGGTCGATGAGGGAGTTGCCGTCGGCGTCGACCACGACGCCGCCGCCGGCGGCGACCGCGTGGATGGGGGCGGTGTGCCCGACGCCCGCCGGCACGGCTGCGGCCTTGCGCTCGAGGAGCTGCTGCGACCGCGGGCCCGGGATCGCGGTGACGAGGCGGCGCTCCTGCGGAAGCGCGGGGCCGCCCAGCGGGACGGTGAGGGTGTCGGCGGTGCTCATGCCGGCGACGCTAGCCGCCGACACTGACGACCACCACTCGACGGCGTGTATAACGGGAACGATCACGGCATCCATCCCGTACAGGCCGGATGCCGCCACCGCCGCCCGAACGCCGAGGACCCCATGGCCGAGCCGCACGTCCCGACCCTGCGCGCGCTGCTGGCGCGCACCGAGCTGCGCCTGCGGCTCGAGACGCCCGAGGAGGCCCTGCCGGCGGGCGCGCTCGATGCGGAGCTGCGATGGGTGCACAGCTCGGACCTGCTCGACCCCACACCCTTCCTGTCCGAGGGGCTCGCGCTGCTGACGACCGGCACGCAGTTCCTCGCGACGGCCGCGGAGCCCGACGAGTACGTGGCGTACGTCGAACGACTCTCCTCCCGCGGAGTCGTCGCCGTCGGCTTCGGCACCGAGGTCGTGCGCGCCGGCATCCCGCCCGAGCTCGCGGCGGCCTGTCGCGAGGCAGGACTCCCGCTCGTCGAAGTGCCCTACCGCACCCCCTTCATCGCGGTCGCCCGCGCGAACGCCGAGGCGATCGCCGCCCAGGCATACGCCCGTCGCAGCTGGGCCCTCGCCGCGCAGCGGGCGATCTCCCTCGCGGCACTGCGGCCCGGCGGACTCGGCGCGATCGTGGACGAGCTGGCCAGGCAGCTCGGCACCTGGGTCGGCCTGTTCGACGCCTCCGGCGCGCTCACCCACGCCCACCCGGTCGACGCTCTCACGTCCGACGCCGCCGAGGCACTGACCGACGAGGTGCAGACGCTCCTGCGGCGCGGCGCCAACACGGGATCGGCCCTGCACGCGGCATCCGGCTCCTTCAGCCTGCAGACCCTCGGTCGCACCGGACGCCTCCGCGGCGCACTCGTGATCGCCGCGACGCACCTCGACCAGGAGGAACGCGGACTCGTGACCGCCGTCGTGGCGCTGGCCGGCCTCGCACTCGAGCAGCGCCAGCGTCTGGACCGCGGCTACGGCGCGCTGCGGCGCGGCGTGCTGCAGGCTCTTCTCGCGGGAGATCTCACCCTCGCCCGCCGCATCGCGCGCGACGTCTGGGGCGCGTTGCCGGGCGGCGATCGCACCGTGGCCGTGACGGATGCCGCCTCCTCCCGTCGCGCCGCGATCTTCGACTGGCTCGACGTGCGGGCCGACGAACCGGGGGTCGAGGTGTTCTACGGGCGCGACGACGACCAGATCGTCGTGCTCGCGGGAACCGGCGGCGAGCGCGTGGCCGCCGACCTCGCGGAGGCCTTCGACCTCCGGGTGGGTGTCGCCGCCGTACCGGACGACGACCTTGCGACCGCCCTGTCCCGCGCGCGCCTCGCCCTGGAGCGCGGCACGGGACGCGTGCGCCGGTTCGAGATCGTCGCGGACGTGGGACTGCTCCCGCACCTCGCGACGCCCGATGCGCGGCGCCTCGCCGACGCCACGCTGGCGCCGCTCGTCGCCCACGACGCGGCCCACGGCACCGAGCTGGTCACGACGTTGCGGGTGTGGCTCGCGCATGACGGGGGGCACGAGGCATCCGCCCGCCTGCTGGGCGTGCACCGCCACACGGTGCGCGCGCGGGTGGCCCTGGCCGAGCACGTGCTCGGGCGGGATCTGTCGGGGTTCGCCGCGCGCAGCGAGCTGTGGGTCGCCATGGAGCTGACGGGCGCGCCATCGATCTCGAAAACTTCGCTATCCGCTGAATAGAACTACTCAGACAACCGAAACCGTCGCGAAATACATCCGCAACGACGTTTTTCCTTGTCATGCGGGGTCGCACCCGTTAGCGTCTCCGGCATGACCGGTCAGCATTCGGCACCCCCCACCCTGGCGTCCCGCGGGTACTCCCCGTCGGGCCCGTTCGACAACGACGACCTGCAACGCAAGAGCCGCGACCACCTGTGGATGCACTTCGCCCGCCACGGCGCCAACCAGGCGGGCGCGCCGGTGCCGATCATGGTGCGCGGCGAGGGCCACCGCGTGTGGGACAGCCACGGCCGCGAGTACATCGACGGACTCGCCGGACTCTTCGTCGTCGCCGCCGGGCACGGCCGTCGTCGCCTCGCCGAGATCGGCGCCCAGCAGGCCGAATCGCTCGCCTTCTTCCCGCTGTGGTCCTACGCCCACCCGGCCGCGATCGAGCTCGCGGCGCGACTCGCCGACTACGCCCCGGGCGACCTCAATCGCGTGTTCTTCTCCTCCGGCGGCGGCGAGGCCGTCGAGACGGCGTTCAAGCTCGCGAAGCAGTACTGGAAGCTGCAGGGCAAGCCCGGCAAGCACAAGGTCATCTCCCGCGCCATCGCCTACCACGGCACCCCGCAGGGCGCCCTCGCCATCACCGGCATCCCCGCCATGAAGGCGCCGTTCGAGCCTCTCACCCCCGGCGGATTCCGCGTGCCCAACACCAACTGGTACCGCGCCGGCGAGATGGGCTTCACCGGACCCGACGAGGCCGCGTTCGGCATCTGGGCCGCCGAGCGCATCCGCGAGGCCATCCTCTTCGAGGGGCCGGAGACGGTCGCGGCCGTCTTCCTCGAGCCGGTGCAGAACGCGGGCGGATGCTTCACTCCCCCGCCCGGCTACTTCCAGCGGGTGCGCGAGATCTGCGACGAACTCGACGTGCTCCTGGTCTCGGACGAAGTGATCTGCGCGTTCGGGCGCATCGGCACGATGTTCGCCTGCGAGCACTACGGCTACGAGCCCGACATGATCACGTGCGCCAAGGCGCTGACCAGCGGCTACGCGCCGCTCGGAGCCACGATCGTCAGCGACCGCGTCTTCGAGCCCTTCGCCCACGGCGATACGACGTTCCTGCACGGCTACACCTTCGGCGGACACCCGGTCTCGTGCGCGGTCGCGCTCGAGAACCTCGACATCTTCGAGGAGGAGGGGCTGCTGCAGAACGTGCAGACCCACGCGCCGCTGTTCCGCGCCGAGCTCGAGACGCTGCACGACCTTCCGATCGTGGGCGACGTGCGCGGCGACGGCTACTTCTACGGCATCGAGCTCGTGAAGGACAAGACCACCAAAGAGACCTTCGACGAGGCCGAGTCCGAGCGCCTGCTGCGCGGATTCCTCTCGTCGGCGCTGTTCGACGCGGGCCTGTACTGCCGCGCCGACGACCGGGGCGACCCGGTCATCCAGCTCGCCCCGCCGCTGACCATCGGCCCGAGCGAGTTCCGCGAGATCACCGGCATCCTCCGTGACGTGCTCACGGAGGCCGGCAACCTCATCTGATCCACCGGGGCCACAAGGCCCCACCGCACCGACAGATCCACCGAGGCCGCCGGCCTCAACAGAGAAACGACACACCGACCCGGTCGGCGGCCGCTGGGGGCCTGCGTCCGACCGAGTCTCCGCATCCATCCATCACACCTCGCGCGGAGGCGAACATGACCGTCACAGCCCCCACATCCGGATCAGAAGACAAAGGCCTGCGAAAGGGGGCTGTCGGTCTCGTCGGAAGCGTCGTCATCGGCATGTCCTCCACGGCGCCGGCGTACAGCCTGGCGGCGAGCCTCGGCTTCGTGGTCGCCAGCGGCGGCGCCGTGCTCGCCGGCGTCAAGGCGCCCGCGATCATGCTGCTCGCGTTCATCCCCATGTGGATGATCGCCGTCGCGTACGGCGAGCTGAACAAGGCCGAGCCCGACTGCGGCACCACCTTCACGTGGGCGGCGCGCGCCTTCGGCTCCGTCGCCGGGTGGCTCGGCGGCTGGGGCATCATCGCGGCCGACGTGATCGTGATGGCCAACCTCGCCCAGGTGGCGGGCTCGTACGGATTCACGTTCGTCGGCACCATCACCCAGGACGGCGACATCACGGCGCTCTCGAGCGACACGCTCTGGTCGACCGTCGCGGGCGTCGCCTGGATCGTCATCATGACCGGCATCTGCTACCTCGGCGTCGAGGTCTCGGCGCGTCTGCAGTACGCCCTGCTCGGCATCGAGCTCGTGGTGCTGGTGCTCTTCTCCGTCGTCGCCCTCACCCGCGTCTACAGCGGCAACGGCGTCGACGGCTCCCTCACCCCCTCGCTCAGCTGGCTGTGGCCCGGCGGTCTCGACTTCGGCACCGTCGTCGCGCCGGCCATGCTCACGGCGATCTTCATCTACTGGGGCTGGGACACCGCGGTCTCCCTCAACGAGGAGACCGCCAACCCGAAGAAGACCCCCGGTCGCTCGGCGATCATCTCGACCCTCCTCCTGCTCGTCACCTACGCCCTCGTCTCGGTCGCGGCGATCGCGTTCGCGGGCGTCGGCACCGACGGGATCGGCCTCGGCGTGGAGTCGAATGCGGCGGACGTCTTCTCGGCCATCGCGCCGACCCTGTTCGGCAACAGCTTCTGGGGCCAGGCGGCGGTCGCGCTCCTCGCGTTCTCGATCCTCACCTCGGCCTCCGCCTCCACGCAGACGACGATCCTGCCGACCGCCCGCACCGCGCTGTCGATGGCGGCGTTCAAGGCGATCCCGACGCGCTTCGCACGCATCCACCCGAAGTTCCTCACGCCGACCTGGGCGACCATCGGGATGGGCGTGGCATCCATCGCCTTCTACGTGCTGTTCACCGTGATCTCGCCGAACCTGCTCACCGCCCTCATCGGCTCGGTCGGCCTCATGATCGCCTTCTACTACGGACTCACCGGCTTCGCATGCGTCTGGTTCTACCGCCGCACCCTGTTCTCGAGCGTGCGGAACTTCGTCATGCGCGGGCTCGTTCCCCTCGCGGGCGGCGGGATCCTCGCGGTCGCGTTCGTCTACGGACTCATCCAGTTCGCCCAGCCCGACTGGCTCCAGGACGCCGACGGTAACAACGTCGAGTTCTTCGGGATCGGCATGGTGGCCGTCGTCGGTGTGGGCGCGATCCTGGTGGGCGTCGTGCTCATGATCGTCTGGTGGATCGTGTCGCCCGACTACTTCGTCGGACGCACCCTCGGCCGCGCGCAGGCCGTGCTGGTGCTCGAAGGCGTCGACGAGGGACACACGTTCGGCCTGCCGGACTCGGGCCGCGAGCCCACCGTCATCTCGCCCGACCTGTCGAACCTGCCGACCGGTCGCATCGCGATCGACGAGACCACCGGCATCGAGTACCGACGGTCCAAGTCACGCAAGGGCGACCCGACCGTCTGAGGCGCTCACCCGAGGGCGACGACCTCGATGCCCGATGCGGCGAGGGCGTCGACCTCGGGATGCTGCGCGCCGGCGTCGGTGACGACGAGGGCGAGGTTGTCGGGCGCCGTCACATTGAGCTGGTTGACGACCCCGAGACTCGCGGCGCTCGCGCCGACGACGACCCGTCGCGCGATGTCGATGCCGGCGCGCAGGATCTCGGCGACGTCCGCATCGGCGGCCGTGACACCCCGGACGGCGTCGAGTCCCTCGGCGTCGATCACCGCCGTGTCGTAGTTGTAGCGGCGAACGACACGCTCGGCGTCGGCTCCGACCGCGATGCCGGCCCCGCCGCGCAGCAGACCCCCCGCGATGACCACGGTGGTGTCCGGGTCGGCGGCGAGCACCAGCGCGACGTCGGGCGACGGGGTGACGATCGTGAGCCCGAGGCCCCGCCCGATGAGGGTGCGCGCCACGCCGTGGCCGATGGCGCCCCCCGCGATCATGACGGTGGATCCGGGTTCGAGCACGGCGACCACAGCCTCGGCGAGCGGGGCGGCACGATCGAGGTGCACTCCGGGAACGTCGGCGGTGCGACCCTCGGGCCGTGGGGCGGACGCGCGGCGCGGAATGGCCCCTGCGCTGCGCAGCGCCTCGATGTCGCGCCGCAGCGTCATCGCACTCACACCCAGCTCCGCCGCCAGACCGGCGAGTTCGACGTCGCCGGTCGATGCGACGCGCGACACGATCGCCGAACGGCGCTCCGCGACATCCATCGTCGTCCTCCATCCCGCCGCGGATCGGGTTCCGGGCGAGTGTGAGAAGACTGTCATACCCGGCGCCCGTGCGCCTATCGGCCGGCCGTGCGAATGCTCAACGTCGACGCGGCGATCTCAGTCGCGCGGCGCGTGGGTCGCGAGGAACTCGTAGACCTCCGTCGTGTCGACCCCGGGGAAGGCTCCGGTCGGGAGGGTGGCGAGCAGGGTGCGCGGGGTGCGCACGTTCGGCCACGCGTTCTCGCGCCATTGGGCTTCGAGCTCGACCGGTGCGCGGCGGCAGCACACCTCGACCGAGTGCTTCGAGACGCCCCGATTGGGGGTGTCCCGTCCGAGGAACCACTTCGTGTCGTCGAAGCGCACCCCGACGCTCACCGAGTGCTGCCCCTCGCTGGAGTTCTCGACGCGGGCCGTGCACCAGTAGGTGCCGTTGCCGGTGTCGGTGTACTGGTAGTACGGGTTGAAGCGGTCGTCGACGTCGAAGACGGCCCGGCTCGTCCAGCGACGGCAGCACATCTGGCCCTCGGTGGCCCCCAGCCGGTCGGTCGGGAAGTTCACGTCGTCGTTCTCGTAGGACTTCGTGATCGTGCCCGACTCGTGCACCTTGAGGAAGTGCACCGGGATGCCGAGGTGCACCGTGGCGAGGTTGGTGAACCGGTGCGCGGCGGTCTCGTACGAGACCGAGTAGGCGTCGCGGAGGTCCTCGATCGAGATGGCCTTGCGCGTCTTCGCCTCGCCGAGGAACGGCACGGCGTGGGCCTCGGGAATGAGCAGTGCGCCGGTGAGGTAGTTCGTCTCGACCCGCTGACGCAGGAAGTCCGCGTAGCTGGCGGGTTCGGTGTGCCCGAGGATGCGGCTCGAGAGCGCCTGCAGCACCGCGGTGCGCGAGTCGCCCTTCTGCGTGAGCTTGCTGGAGAGGTAGAGCCGCCCGTTCTTGAGGTCGGCGACGCTGCGGGTGGTCTGCGGCAGGTCGGGCACGTAGTGCAGCGTGAACCCGAGGTGGGCGGCGATGTCGCTCGTGGTGCGCTGGGTGAGGGGGCCGCCCGGGTGGTGCACGGCATCGAGGATGTCGCGGGCCTGCCGTTCGAGCTCGGGGAAGTAGTTGTTCTGCCCGCGCATGAGATGGCGCAGCTCCACGTTCGCGCGCCGGGCCTCCTCGGGGGTGGCGGCGCGCTCGTCGCGGAGCCGCTCGATCTCGTGCTGGAGGGCGAGCATGGCCTTCAGCGCCTCGTCGGGCACGGTCTTGCCGATGCGGAAGGGCGAGATGCCGAGGGCCTGGAAGGTCTGCCCCTTCATGGCGCGCTCGAGGGAGACCTCGAGGGTGGCGCGCTCGTCGAGCGTCTCGGCCTCGAGCAGCGCGTCGATGGAGGTGCCGAGCGCCTTCGCGATCGCGCGCAGCAGGGTGAGCTTCGGCTCGCGTTTGCCGGTCTCGATCATGGACAGCTGGCTGGGGGCGCGTTCGACCGCCTCGGCGAGCGCCTCGAGGGTGAGCCCCTGCTTCGTGCGCAGCTGACGGATGCGTCGGCCGATCGTCAGCGCGTCGGCCTCGACGTCAGTTTCGGTGGGAGTTTCCGCGAGCGTCATGCCACGCAGTCTGTCACGAAGAGTGAATTTTTTGCAATCTTCACTCCGAAAATCGCAGGGTTCGCTCTTGAACTTCACGGATAGTGGTCTCACGACGACCTGCCGGTCCACCGACGGACCCGGCATCCGATGAAGGAGACCGCCATGACGATTCAGGCCACGCCCGGACAGCCGCCGCTTCGCGCCGGCGACCAGACGCAGACCGCAGCCGAGCTGCAGGAGATCTGGGACACCGACCCCCGCTGGGACGGCATCGAGCGCACGTACACCGCCGAGGACGTCGTCCGTCTGCGCGGCTCGCTGCGCGAGGAGAGCACCCTCGCCCGCCGCGGCGCCGAGAACCTGTGGAACCTGCTCCACACCGAGGACTACATCCGCGCCCTCGGCGCGTACACCGGCGGCCAGGCCGTGCAGCAGGTGCGCGCGGGCCTGAAGGCCATCTACCTCTCCGGGTGGCAGGTCGCCGCCGACGGCAACCTCGCCGGCCAGACCTACCCCGACCAGAGCCTCTACCCCGCCAACTCGGTTCCGTCGGTCGTGCGCCGCATCAACAACGCGCTGCTGCGTCAGGACCAGATCGAGCACGCCGAGGGCACGATCACCCAGGACTGGCTCGCCCCCATCGTCGCCGACGCCGAGGCCGGCTTCGGCGGCCCGCTGAACGCGTACGAGCTCGCCCAGTCACTCATCCAGGCCGGCGCCGCCGGCATCCACTGGGAGGACCAGCTGGCCAGCGAGAAGAAGTGCGGCCACCTCGGCGGCAAGGTGCTCGTGCCGATCCAGCAGCACATCCGCACCCTCAACGCGGCCCGCCTCGCGGCCGACGTCGCGGGCGTGCCGACCGTGATCATCGCGCGCACCGACTCGCTCGCCGCCGACCTGCTCACGAGCGACGTCGACCCCCGCGACCAGGAGTTCACGACCGGCGAGCGCACCACCGAGGGCTTCTACCGCGTCCGCGCCGGCATCGAGCCGGTCATCGCCCGCGGCCTCGCCTTCGCCCCGTACGCCGACCTGATCTGGGTCGAGACCGGCGAGCCCGACATCGAGCTGGCGCGCGAGTTCGCGGCCGCGATCCACGCCGAGTTCCCGGGCAAGATGCTCGCGTACAACTGCTCGCCGAGCTTCAACTGGAAGCGTCACCTGAACGACGAGCAGATCGCGACCTTCCAGCAGGAGCTCGCCGACCTCGGCTACAAGTTCCAGTTCATCACCCTCGCCGGCTTCCACGCCCTCAACTACTCGATGTTCGACCTCGCCCGCGGCTACGCCGAGCGCGCGATGAGCGCCTACGTCGAGCTGCAGGAGCGCGAGTTCGCCGCCGAGGACGACGGCTACACCGCCACCAAGCACCAGCGCGAGGCCGGCACCGGCTACTTCGACTTCGTGTCGACCGCGCTGAACCCCGACAGCGCCACCCTCGCGCTGGTCGGTTCGACCGAGTCCGAGCAGTTCCACTGATCCGCGACAGCGTCATCGGATGCCTCGGGGCCGGGGCACACCTCGCGCCCCGGGGCATCCCCCACACCCCCTGACAGAACATCTCCTAGGAAGAACGGGCCAATGACTCCCACCGCCACGGGCATCGCGCCCACGACGAACTCCACCCCCACGACCCACGCGGGTCCCGCGATCGAGATCACGGGCCGCCTCGGCGAGCGCTACGACGAGATCCTCACCCCGGACGCCGTCGCCTTCCTCACCGAGCTCCACCACCGCTTCTCGGGACGCCGCCACGACCGGCTCGCCGACCGCATGCGCCGCCGTTTCGAGATCGGCAACGGCCGCGACCCGCGCTTCCGCGACGACACCGCCGCCGTGCGCGCGAACCCCGACTGGAAGGTCGCCGGTGCCGGACCCGGCCTCGAGGACCGCCGCGTCGAGATCACGGGTCCGACCGACCCCAAGATGACCATCAACGCACTCAACTCGGGCGCCCGCGTGTGGCTCGCCGACCAGGAGGACGCCACCTCGCCGACGTGGAAGAACGTCGTCGAGGGCCAGCTGTCGCTGTTCGACGCGATCCGCGGCCAGTTGTCGTTCACCAGCCCCGAGGGCAAGGAGTACCGCGTCACCGCCGAGCGCACCCCGACGATCGTGATGCGTCCGCGCGGCTGGCACCTGGTCGAGAAGCACATCCGCTTCATCGACCGAACGGGCCGCGGGATGGCGGCATCCGGGTCGCTCGTCGACTTCGGGCTGTACTTCTTCCACAACGCGCAGCAGCTGATCGCGAACGGCTCGGGTCCGTACTTCTACATCGCCAAGCTCGAGTCGAGCGAGGAGGCGAAGCTGTGGGACGACATCTTCACCTTCAGCGAGGAGTACCTCGGCATCGCGCACGGCACCATCCGTGCCACGGTTCTGATCGAGACGCTGCCGGCCGCGTTCGAGATGGAGGAGATCCTCTACGAGCTGCGCGACCACTGCGCGGGCCTGAACGCGGGCCGCTGGGACTACATCTTCTCGATCATCAAGAACTACCGCGGCCGCGGCGCCCGCTTCGTGCTCCCCGACCGCAGCGACGTGACGATGACGGTGCCGTTCATGCGTGCCTACACCGAACTGCTCGTGAAGACCTGCCACAAGCGCGGCGCCTTCGCGATCGGCGGCATGAGCGCGTTCATCCCGAACCGTCGTGACCCCGAGGTGACGCAGCGCGCGTTCGAGAAGGTCGCGGCCGACAAGAAGCGCGAGGCCGGCGACGGCTTCGACGGCACCTGGGTCGCCCACCCCGACCTGATCCCGGTGGCGCAGGCCGAGTTCGACGCCGTGCTGGGCGAGAACCCCAACCAGGTCTCGCGTCAGCGCGACGACGTGGAGGTCACCCCGGCGCAGCTGCTCGACGTGCACATCGGCCTGCCGATCACCGCGGCGGGCGTGCACGGCAACGTGTCGGTGGCGATCCGCTACATCGAGGCGTGGCTGCGGGGCCTGGGGGCGGTGGCGCTCGACAACCTCATGGAGGATGCGGCGACCGCCGAGATCAGCCGCTCGCAGGTGTGGCAGTGGATCCACCAGGACCGCGAGACCGAGGACGGCACCCCCATCACGGTGGCCTACATCGAGGAGCTCATCGCGCAGGTGCTGGGCGAGGTCGACCGCCGCGACGGCGACCGGTTCGACGACGCGGCAGAGGTGTTCCGCGAGGTGGCGCTGCGAGAGGAGTTCCCGACGTTCCTGACGATCGTGGCCTACTCGCGGTTCCTCGTCGACACCGAGTGAGACGGCGCCGCGGGGGGACGCGGCGCGAAAATCGGATGCCCCGGGGCCCCGCACCCCGGGGCATCCGTCTGTCTGCCGGCAGGATGCCTAGGATCGCGGGTATGGGAGCGCAGGCATGACCCGCAACGGTGAGGTGTCGTTCTGGTGGGCGCGTCGGGGCGGGGCGCCCGCGCCGCGCGCGGCGCTTGCAGGGTCGATCGAGGCGGACGTGTGCATCGTCGGCGCCGGCTACACCGGACTCTGGACGGCGTACTCGCTCGCGGGCCTCGATCCGTCGCTGCGGATCGCGGTGATCGAGCAGCGCTTCGCGGGCTACGGCGCCTCGGGCCGCAACGGCGGCTGGCTCACCAACTCGGTGACGGGCGGCCGCGAGCGCTACGTCCGCAGCCACGGCCGCGAGGCCGCGATCGACCAGCAGCGCGCGCTCAACGACACGGTCGACGAGGTGCTCGCGGTCGCCGCCCGTGAGGGCATCGACATCGGCGCGAAGGACCTCCAGCAATGTGCCGACGCGATCATCCGGCTCCACGCCGAGTGGCGCTACGGTCGCGGAGAGCGCGACATCACCTACCGCGCCGTCTCCGGCCAGCCCCTCTCGTATCGCGGCTACGTCGCCGGTGATCGCGCGTTCCTCGCCGGGAAGGACATCGCCATCCGGCGTGCCGCTCCTGCGAAGAAGGACGACCACGCGCTCTTCCGCGGCTGGCTCGACGACGTCTTCTCGTGGGCAGGCACGGCGTCGCTCGAGCGTGACGGGAAGAAGGTGGCCT
>NZ_MEGA01000035.1:0-21973 GCF_001725695.1 Microbacterium sp. SCN 71-21 | reverse complement strand
GAGGAGCATTTTTCACGCCTGAAACAATTCGAGTGCGCATATTGCCTCTGAGCGGTGCTAATGTCCCCCATTATGGCGATACTCGATGCGAGTGATCTCGCTCTTCTCCAGGCATTGTCTGCCGACCCTCGTCGAGCGGTGACCTCGCTCGCCGACGACCTCGGCATGTCCCGCAACACCGTGCAGGCGCGGATGTCGCGGCTCGAGCGCGCCGGTGCGCTCTTGAGCTACGAGCGCGCGATCTCCACCACGGCGCTCGGCTATCCGATCGATGCGTTCATCTCGGTGCGCCTGCGACAGCCCGAGATCCCCCGCATCCGCGACGAGATCGCCCTCATCCCCGAGGTGGTGCAGGCCAACGGCCTCGCCGGCTCGATGGACCTCCTCGTGCGCGTGGCCTGTCGCGACACCCCGCATCTGTTCACCACCGACCGTCGCATCCTCGCCATCGACGGCGTCGAGCGCACCGAGACGTCGCTCGTGATGGACGAGCTCATCCCCTACCGGGTCGCGCCCCTCATCGACCTCGCGCGCTCGGAGCGCTGACCTGAGCGGGCCGCGCGTCGAGCCGAACCAGCACGACGCCGGTGAGCAGCACCGCCGCCCCCACATACTGCACCGGGCCCGGCAGCTCGCCGAGCAGCAGCGCCGCGAACAGCAGCGCGAACAGCACCTCCGACAGCCCCACGAACGACGCGACCCGCGAGCCGATGCGCGGCACCGCGGCGATGCCGAGGCCATAGCCGAGGGATGTCGCGACGAGCCCCACCCAGGCGAGTGGTACGAACCACGGCACCGCGACGCCGGCGAAGGTGACGTCGACGAACGCGGCGTGCAGGGGCAGGAGGCCGGTCACCCCCACGAGCGCCATGACCGCGGCGCCGACGAGCAGCCCGCCGGATGCGAGCGCGAGGGCGGGCAGACGGTCACCCGCGCGCTCCGCGATGACGAAGTAGGCGGCGACGCACACCGCGGCACCGAGCGCGAAGACGGTGCCGAGCACGTCGAATCGCGCGCCGGTCACGTCGACGACGAGCACCAGCCCCGCGATCGCGAGCACGGACCCGGTGAGGACGAGCCTCGAGGGACTGCGTCGGGTGCGCACCCAGGCCACGGCGACGAGCAGCACGGGCGCGAGGTACTGGATCAGCAGGGCCATCGCGACCGGCATTCGCTGCATCGCCGAGAAATAGAGGATCTGGCAGCCGGCGACCCCGGTGGCCCCGAACGCGAGGATCGTCATCGCGTGGCGGCGCAGGAACCCGGGTTCGAGCCGGATCGCGCGCACGAGCGCCGGCGAGAGCACGAGCCCCGCGAGCGTCATGCGCACCAGCAGCACGGCGCTCACCGACCAGCCGGCCTCGAGCAGCGGCTTCATGAGCGGGCCGCTCGACGAGAACGCGAACGCCGAGCCGACCGCGAACACGAGCCCGGACGGCGCGAAGCGCGGCGTGTCGCGCAGCGGCACCGTCGCGAGGGTCGGGACGATCAGCGGGACGGGTGCGGTGGGAGCGGACATGCGGCGCCGATCTGTCAGGACCGTTCAGTGATTACACTCATGACCGTAAGGGATCGGGGCGTCAGGAGTCAACATGCTTTTCATTCATGACACGGCGGAGTCCCTGCGCATGGCCGCCGACCTGGTCAACACCCTGCCGATCACCGCCGCCTCCGACGTCGATCGCCTCCTCACAGCCGACGACATGGAGGAGTTCCTCGCCGCGCATCCGTACAGCGGAGCGATCGCCCGGGACGACCGCGAGCGGGCGGCGGTGCGCGGCATCCGGGACCGCCTGCACGCCCTCTGGCACAGCGACCGCGCTGACGCGGTTCCCCTCGTCAACGCGATGCTCGCCGACGGCAGCGCCCTCCCCCGGCTCGTCATCCACGAGCCGTACGACTGGCACATCCACGCGACGGACGACGACGCGCCGCTCGCCGTGCGAATGATGGTCGAGTCGGCGATGGCGTTCGTCGACGTGATCCGCCAGGACGCCTACGACCGCGTGCGCGTATGCTCGGCCGACGACTGCCAGGGCGTCTACGTCGACTTCAGCCGCAACGGGTCGAAGCGCTACTGCGACTCGGGCAACTGCGGGAACCGTATGAACGTCAACGCGTATCGGCGCCGGCTCGCAGAAAACGACTGATGGCGGATGCCGCGGGCTCCGGCGTCTCGTAGTGGATGAGGTGCCCCACCCCGGGGATCTCGACCAACTCGACGTCGTCGAACAGCGTCGCGAGCGTGCGCTCGGCCTCGATCGGGGTGATGTCGTCGAGCTGCGCGGCCACCAGCAGCGTCGGCACGGCGACACGCGGCGCGAACGCCCGCACGTCGTGCGAGACGGAGGTCAGGAACGCGTCACTGAGCACGTCGCGATCGGCGAACCGGGAGAAGTACGCGTCGTGCTGGGCGTGCACGAAGCGCCGCAGCTCGGGATCGCGGGTCTTCACCATCGCGATGCTCATGGCGCGCACGATCGCTCGGTTGCGGAGCAGGCCCTCGCCGAGCGGGGCGGGCAGGGCCGCCCCGGCGCGGTAGTAGAAGACCGCGAGCCGGGTGAGGATGCCGCGGGGTCCCTCGAGCGCCGGTGCACCGATCGGGTTCACGAGCACGAGGCGCGGGGTCTCGAGCCCGCGCGCCACGGCGGCCGCCGAGACGATCGAGCCGAACGAGTGGCCGAGCACGACGGCGCCGGGCGCGACGGCGGCGACGAACTCGGTCAGCCACTGCGCGTAGGCGTCGAGGTCGTGGGTGCGACCGGGGAGCGGCGGCGTCTCGCCGAAGCCCGGGAGATCCGGAGAGACGACACGCACGCCGTCGAGATGCGCGACGACGGGGTCGAGCCCGTGGTGCTCGCCGCGGAAGCCGTGCACGGCGACGACGGTCGCCCACGGCTCGACGCCCACCGGAGGATCGTAGGTCCAGTAGCGGGTCATGCCGCCGAGGACCTCGACCTCGTGGCCCTCGACCCGCCGGTCGGCGAGCCGTGCGGCATAGGGCCCGGCGTCGACGATCATCCCCCGAGTCTACGGCGCCGCTCCGTGCCGCCCGGGCGCGCCTGCATCGGGATGTCGCACCTCCCCTCTAGCGTCGAGTCATGGCCGCGCACGACATGCTCCCGGGCTTCGACACCATCGACTGGGCGGCGCGCGTCGGCGTGTTCGACCTCGAGACGACCGGGGTCGACGTCACGACCGACCGCATCGTGACTGCCTATGTGGGCGTGCTCGACGCCGACGGAACGGTCCTCTCCTCAGCCTCCTGGCTCGCCGATCCGGGCATCGAGATCCCCGCGGGGGCGACAGCTGTGCACGGTGTCACGACCGAGCGCGCCCGCCGCGACGGGCGACCCGCCGCGGCAGTCGTGACCGAGATCGTCGCCGAACTGCGCGCGCTGTTCGACGCGGGAGTGCCGGTGGTCGCCTACAACGCCGCCTACGACTTCTCGCTCCTCGCGCACGAGGCGGCGCGGCACGGTGTTCCGCCGATCGCTGACCCCACGCCGGTGATCGACCCGCTCGTGCTCGACAAGAACGTCGATCGGTACCGCAAGGGAAAGCGCACCCTCGACGTGGTGGCAGCGCACTATGGCGTCGCGCTCACGGGCGCCCACGAGGCATCCGCCGACGCCGTCGCCGCCGGCCGCGTAGCCCTCGCCCTGCTCGACCGCTACGCGGATGAACTGCCGTCGACCCCGGCGGCCCTGCACACCGCGCAGGTGGCGTGGGCACGGTCGCAGGCGGAGAGCCTCACCGAGTATTTCGTGCGCATCGGCCGCCTCGACCCCGATGACGCCCTCGACGGCGCGTGGCCGGTGCGCTGAGCGGCACGCCTCGGCAGACGTCGCCCTCGACGTGCGGTCGCCACGATCATCGACCGCCGACAACGACGAAGGCCCCGACCTGCCGAAGCAGGCGGGGCCTTCGCGGTGCGGCGACTCAGCGAGCGCCGAAGTTCTTGAAGCGCTGGTTGAACTTCTCGACGCGACCGGCCGAGTCGAGGATGCGCTGCTTGCCCGTGTAGAACGGGTGCGACGCCGACGAGATCTCGACGTCGATGACCGGGTACTCGACGCCGTCGAGCTCGATGGTCTTGTCGCTCGACGCGGTCGAGCGGGTGAGGAAGGTCTCGCCCGAGCCGAGGTCGCGGAAGACGACGAGGTCGTAGGCGGGGTGGATGTCAGTCTTCATCGGATTCCTTGCGAGAGACGGAGGAAAGTCTGCGGTGCCGAACGCACCAAGGGGAGAGTCTATCAGGTCGGGCGGCTCAGCGGGAACGCACGGCGCGGGCGGCGAAGCGCCCCTCGTGCTCGTCGAGTTCGACGTCAACGCCGAAGGTCGCGCTCAGGTTCGCCGCGGTGAGCGTGTCGGCGAGCGGACCCGCCGCCACCGCCTGCGCCTCGCGCATGAGCAGCACGTGGGTGAATCCGATCGGGATCTCCTCGACGTGGTGGGTCACCATGATCATCGCGGGCGTGCTCGGCGCCTGGGCGTAGCCGCCGAGGAGCGAGACGAGCTCCTCGCGGGAGCCGAGATCGAGGCTCGCGGTCGGCTCGTCGAGCATGAGCAGCTCCGGGTCGGTCATCACCGCTCGCGCGATCTGCACCCGCTTCTGTTCGCCGTCGGACAGTGTGCCGAACGAGCGGTCGGCAAGGTGGTCGAGCTTCCACTCGGCGAGCACACGCAGCGCACGGCGCTCGTCGATCGCCTCGTACTGCTCCCGCCAGCGTCCGAGCACCGAGTAGGCGGCGGTGAGCACGACGTCGAGCACGCTCTCCTCCGACGGGATGCGGCGGCTCAGCGCCGTCGACGCGAAGCCGATGCGCGGACGGAGGTCGAAGACATCCGTGCGTCCCAGCCGCTCCCCCAGGATCGAGACCGTTCCCGAGGTCGGGTAGAGCAGCGCCGCCGCCAGCTGCAGCACCGTGGTCTTGCCGGCGCCGTTCGGGCCCAGCACGACCCAGCGCTCGTCGCCGGCCACAGACCAGGTCAGGTGTTCGACGATGTCCTTCGCGTTGCGACGAACGACGACATCGGCGAATTCGAGCACCTGCGGCATGACTCCAGCCTATCCGGCGCGGCCGATGACCTCCGTGTAGAGCGCGGCGGTTTGCTCGGCGATGCGCGCCCAGCTGAAGGCCTCGACGGCGCGTTCGCGGCCGGCGCGGCCGTAGGCGGCCGCTGCGGCCGGGTCGCTCACGACCTCGATGAGGGTGCGGGCCAGGTCGTGCACGTACCGGTCGGGGTCGACGGGAGTGCCGGTGCCGTCCTGCACCTGCTCGATCGGCACGAGCCGCCCGGTCACGCCGTCGACGACGACCTCGGGGATGCCGCCCGTCGCCGTACCGACGACGGCGGCACCGCACGCCATCGCCTCGAGGTTGACGATGCCCAGCGGCTCGTAGATCGACGGGCACACGAACGTCGTCGCCGCGCTCAGGATGGCCGACAGTTCGGGCCGGGGAAGCAGCTGGTCGATCCACACGACGCCGTCACGGGTGGCCTGCAGCTCCTGCACGAGCCCTTCGACCTCGGCAAGGATCTGCGGGGTGTCAGGCGCTCCCGCACAGAGCACCAGCTGCACGTCGGGCGGCAGCTGCCGCGCGGCCCGCAGCAGATACGGCAGACCCTTCTGGCGGGTGATGCGTCCGACGAAGACCACCGAGGGCCGCGCGGGATCGATGCCGAATCGGGCGAGCACCTCCGGGTTGTCGGTCGGATGCCACGCCTCGGCGTCGATGCCGTTGTAGATGACCCGCACCTTGCCAGGGTCGAGGGCGGGGTAGGAGCGGAGGATGTCGCGCCGCATCCCGTCGCTCACGGCGACGATGGCGGCCGCCTGCTCGTAGGCGGTCTTCTCGATGTAGCTGGAGAGGGCGTACCCACCCCCGAGCTGCTCGGCCTTCCACGGTCGCAGCGGCTCCAGGCTGTGGGCGGTGACGACATGCGGGATGCCGTGCAGCAGCGACGCGAGGAAGCCCGCGTAGTTCGCATACCAGGTGTGCGAGTGCACGACGTCGGCGCCCGCGACATCCGAGACGATCTCGAGGTCGACCCCGAGGGTCTGCAGCGCCCCGTTCGCTCCAGCCAGGCCCGGCGGCGTCGCGTAGGAGGTCGTCCCTACCTCGTCGCGCGCCGCGCCGAACGCGTGCACCTGCACGTCGACGTCTCGCTCACCGGCGAGGGCGCGCAGCGCCCGCACGATCTCGGCGACGTGCACTCCGGCTCCCCCGTAGATCTCCGGCGGATACTCCTTCGTGACGATGTCGACGCGCATGTCAAGGACGCTAGTACACGGGTGGAAGCCCGCCTAGTGTGGAGCCATGGCAGGGACGCACAAGAAGGTCTTCGGCATCATCCTCGCGGGCGGGGAGGGCAAGCGGCTCATGCCGCTCACGGTCGACAGAGCGAAGCCGGCCGTCCCGTTCGGCGGACAGTACCGCCTGATCGACTTCGCCATCTCGAACCTCATCAACTCGGGCCTGCGCCAGCTCGTCGTGCTGACCCAGTACAAGTCCCACAGCCTCGACCGTCACATCTCGCAGACGTGGCGGATGTCGGCGCTGCTGGACTCCTACGTCACGTCGGTGCCCGCACAGCAGCGGCTCGGCAAGCGGTGGTTCTCGGGGTCGGCCGACGCGATCCTGCAGAGCCTGAACCTCATCCACGACGAAGCCCCTGACATCGTCGTCGTCGTCGGCGCAGACCACGTCTACCGCATGGACTTCCGCCAGATGCTCGAGGCCCACATCGCCTCCGGTGCGCGGGCGACGGTCGCGGGCATCCGGCAGCCGATCGGGCTCGCCGACCAGTTCGGGGTCATCGACGTCGAACCGACCGACCCGACGCGCATCCGCGAGTTCCTCGAGAAGCCGCAGAACCCCACGGGGCTCGCCGACGCACCCCACGAGGTGCTCGCATCGATGGGCAACTACATCTTCGACACCGATGCGCTCATCGAGGCGGTCACGTCCGACGGCGAGCTGCCGACGTCGAACCACGACATGGGCGGCGACATCATCCCCTACTTCGTCTCACGCGGCGAGGCGGGCGTGTACGACTTCAAGGACAACGAGGTGCCGGGCTCCACCGCCCGCGACCGTGCCTACTGGCGCGACGTCGGCACGATCGATTCGTTCTTCGACGCGCATCGCGACCTGATCTCGACCCTGCCGGTCTTCAACCTCTACAACACCGACTGGCCGATCCACTCGCAGATGCTCAACTCGCCGCCCGCGAAGTTCGTGCGCGACGCCGTCGGGCGCATCGGCAACACGATCGACTCGATCGTCTCTCTCGGCTCGGTGCTCTCGGGCACCCATCTCGAGCGCAGCGTCGTGGGCCCGTGGACACTCTCGGGAGGCGGCGCGACGATCACCGACGCCGTGCTGTTCGACCGCGTGCGCATCGGCGCGGGCGCCCGCATCCACCGGGCGATCCTCGACAAGAACGTCGTGCTCGCCGACGGCGCGACAGTCGGCGTCGACCGCGAACTCGACCTGTCACGCGGCTTCACCGTCACGGACTCGGGCATCACCGTGGTCGGCAAGGGCGTGCGCATCGACAGCTGAGCCGCGGCATCCGCTCGGTCAGGACTGCGGATGCCGCGACGGGCTCAGACGCCGACGCGGGTGAACGCGTCGAGGCTGATGCCCTGAGCGAGGATGTCACGGGCCCACGCGCGAGCGCCGTGGAGGCTGTGGTCGCGATAGTTGCCGCAGCTGAACGCGTCGACGCCGGGCACGTCCTCCCACTGCACGTCCTCGGCGATCGCCCGCAGGCTCTCGCGGATCGCGGGGACGACGTCAGCGACAGCGGGCTCGCCCCACACGATCAGGTGGAATCCGGTGCGGCAGCCGAACGGTGAGATGTCGATGACGCCGTCGAGGTGGTCGCGCAGCAGGCTCGCGATCGTGTGCTCGATCGTGTGCAGCGCGGCCGTCGGGATCTCGCCCTCGTTGGGCTGCACGAAGCGCACGTCGAAGTTGGAGATCGCGTCGCCACGCGGTCCGCGCTCGACGGAGATGAGGCGCACGTACGGTGCGATGACGGCGGTGTGGTCGAGCGTGAAGCTCTCGACGTCGGCCATGGGGTCCTCCCGGTGGGTCAGGTCAGGGCGGCGCCCATTCGGGCGACCGCCTTTTCGAGTATGTCAATCGGATGCACGAGGCTGAGCCGGATGCGGCCCGCCCCACGGGGCCCGAACCCCGCCCCCGGGGCGACCGCCACGCCGTGCTCCGCGAGAAGCCGCGCGGCGAACGCGGCGTCGTCGGTGCCGTCGGGCAGATCGATCCAGACGAAGAAGGATCCGCCCGGGCGATGCACGGCGTAGCCGGCGTCCCGGAGTCCCGCGACGGCCGCATCGCGGCGTGCCCGGTACGTGCCGACGATCTCCTCGGCGGCGGACTGATCGCCCGCGAGCGCGACCGCCGCCGCCTCCTGCGTGGCGCCGAAGATCGTGCTGAAGGCGTGGGACTGGTAGGCCCGCATCGCCGCGATCGCCGACGCGTTGCCGACGGCGAAACCGAAGCGCCAGCCGGCCATGTTGTAGGTCTTCGAGAGCGTGGCGAGCTCGACGGTGCGCTCGGCCCCGGGATCGGAGGCGAGCGCCGAAAGCGGCGCGCCGTCATCGAAGCCGAGGGACGCATAGGCGAAGTCGTGGACGAACAGGGCGTCCAGTCGCCGCGCCACCGACACGGCCCGCTCGAACGTCGCGCCGGTCGCGACCGCGCCCGTCGGGTTGTTCGGGTAGTTCAGCACCAGGACGCGGGCGGACTCGAGACCGTCGATCGCCTCCCACTCGGGCTGACCGTCGGTCTCCGAGAGGGGCAGCGACACCTCCCGCGCGCCGGCGAAGAGCGCCGCCGAGTGGTACATCGGATATGCCGGATCGGGCAGGACGACTGTCTCCCCCGGGTCGGCGAATGCGAGGATGCCGGCCATGAGCGCCTCGTGGGAGCCGTGGAACACCGCGATCTGCGTCGTGGTGTCGAGCTCGACGCCGTGGTCGATGCGGTAGCGCTCGGCGATGGCCGCGAGCACCGAGGGACGCGGGCGGAACGACGGATACGCGTGGTTCTCGGGCCGCGCGACCTCACGCTGCATCGCCTCGACGATCGCGGGAGGCGTCGGCAGATCGGGATTGCCCTTCGACAGGTCGATGACGTCGACGCCGCTCGCGCGGGCGTGCGCGATCTGCGCGTCGAGCCCTGCGAAGAAGCTCTGGGGCAGAAGGCCGACCCGGCCGGCTCGTCGGAAGTCGGCCATCGTCACTCCCGTCGGGCGCGTCGGGCAAGCCGTGTGCCGATGAGCTGGATGACCTGGACGATCACGATCAGCGTCACCACCGTCACGAGCATGGCGATGCCGTCGAAGCGCTGATAGCCGTACGAGATCGCGAGGTCGCCGATACCGCCCGCACCCACCGTGCCGGCCATGGCGGAGGCATCCAGGAGTCCGATCGAGGCGGTCGTCAGCGCGAGGATCAGGGATCCGCGCGCCTCGGGCAGCAGGAACCGCACGAAGATCTGCCACGGGGTCGCCCCCATCGCCCGCGCCGCTTCGACGATTCCGGGCGGAACGTCGAGCAGTGAGTTCTCGACGAGCCGGGCGATGTAGGGCGCCACCATGATCGTCAACGGCACGATCGCGGCGTTCGCGCCGATCGTCGTGCCGACGAGCAGCCGGGTGAACGGGATGATCGCGACGAGCAGGATGATGAACGGCAGCGATCGCACGATGTTCACGATTGTGGAGAGCACGACGAACACCACGCGCTGAGGCAGGATGCCGCGGGGCCGGGTCGCGACAAGAAGCACGCCGATCGCGAGTCCGAGGATCGCACCGAAGAAGAGCGAGACACCCACCATGTAGAAGGTGGCGCCGAGCTCCTGGAGGAACTGCTCCGGCGTGATGAGGGTCAGAGCGTCCGGTCTCATGCGGCGACCTCCTCGATCGCGGTGACCTGGTCGCCGAGCGCGGCGCGGGCGGCGGCGACGGCCGCAGCGTTCCCGTCGATCTGCACCACCATCTGCCCGACAGTGTGACCCTGGATGTCGGTCATGTCGGCGTGCAGGATGTTCACCTGCACACCGAATCGGTGGATCAGCCCCGATACGAGCGGCGCGGTGACCTGCTCGTCGATGAGCAGCAGGTGCAGCAGGGCGGCGCCGCCGAGGCGCTCGCGCACGCGCGACGGGATCTCGTGCGGGATCACCGTGCCGACGAACGTGCGGGCGGTCTCCGTGCGCGGGCGCACGAACACGTCGAGCACCGAGCCCTGCTCGATGATGCGGCCGGACTCCATCACGGCGACCTCATGGCACAGGTCCTTGATCACGTCCATCTCGTGCGTGACGACGAGCACGGTCGTGCCGTACTCCTCGTTGATGCGCGCGATGAGCTGCAGCACCTGCGCGGTCGTCGTGGGATCGAGCGCACTCGTCGCCTCATCGCACAGCAGGACCCGGGGGTTGCGGACGATCGCCCGGGCGATGCCGACACGCTGGCGCTGCCCGCCGGACAGCTCGCGCGGGCGACGGTCGGCCATGGACCCGAGTCCCACGAATTCGAGCGCGTCGGCCGCGCGGCGGCGCGCCTCGGCGGCACGCACACCGTCGAGGCGCAGCGGCATCGCCACGTTGTCGCGCACGGAGACGGTTTCGAGCAGATTGAACTGCTGGAACACCATCCCGGTGCGCTTCTGCGCAGCCCGCAGCTCATCGCCGGAGAGCGAATGGAGGTCGACGCCGTCGACTTCAACCGTTCCGGTCGTCGGCCTATCCAGCGCGTTCACCATGCGGATGAGCGTGCTCTTGCCGGCACCGCTGTGACCGATGACGCCGAAGATCGATCCGTGCGGGACGGCGAGATCCACCCCGTCGAGCGCGACCGTGCCACCCCGGTGCACGCGACGGACGCCGGTGAACCGGACCGCCGCCCCGCCGTCGCCGGAGCCAGTCACTTCTGCTGCAGCGCGGCGGGCAGGTGGTAGCCGTCGTACTCGGAGTGGGAAGAGATGTAGCTGGCGAACTCCGGCGACGCGTACGCGGCGGCGATCGCCTTCGCCCAGGGGGTGTCGAGGTTCTTCTCATCGACAGCGACGACCACGGAGAACTTGTCGGCCAGGTTCTCGAGCGCGAGCGCGGCGGTCAGCTTGAGCCCGCCCGAGACGACGAAGTTGCCCTGGATGACCGAGTACGCGACATCCTGCAGCGACGGCACCTGCTGCGCGTTCTCGAGTGCCACGATCTGGATCCCGTGGGGGTTCGTGGCGATGTCGGCCGGAGAGGTGGTCGCGGGCTGGGTGTCAGGCTTGAGGGTGATCCAGCCGACCTGCTCGAGCACCTTGAAGGCTCGGTACATGTTGGACGGCGCGTTCGGGACAGCCACGGTGTCGCCGTCCGCGACGGCGTCGAGGGAGCTCTTCTTGCCGCCGAACAGTGCCATCGGGGGCGTCGGCACCTGCACGAGCGCGGCGTTGTGGATGTTCTCCTGCTGATTGATCGCGTCCATGTAGACCGGGTGCTGCATGATGTTCGCGTCGATCTCGCCGTTGGCGACCGCCACGTTCACGACGATGCCGTCGGTGAAGGAGACGGACTCGGCCTGGAAGCCCTCCTTCGCCAGAATCGGGGCGATGCCGCCTTCGAACATGTCCTGGTAGGGGCCGGGGTTGAATCCGATCTTGATCGATGTCTTCGCGCTCGCGTCGGCGCTCGGCGCGCCCTGGGCGAGGCCGCACGCGCTCAGGGTGGCGGCGAGGATGACGGACAGTGCGGCCGTGACGACGGCGCGACGGGACGATCTCATGCGAGAGGCTCCTCGATGGGCTTTCAGCGGGGGTACAGGCGAGCCATGGAACACACTCAGCAACCACGACCGTATGCGGGCGTGTGACGAGGTGAGACATCGTGTTACGCCATGAGTCGCATCGCCTCCCGCTACGGTGGAGCGCGTGCCCGCTCGCTTCCTCATCGTGCTCGACGCCGACTCCACGCTGATCCGCAACGAGGTGATCGAGCTCATCGCGGACGAGGCGGGGCGCGGTGCGGAGGTCGCGGCGGCGACCGAGGCGGCCATGCGGGGCGAGGTCGACTTCGCGACGAGTCTGCGCTCACGGGTCTCGGCGCTGACGGGCGTCTCGCTCGACGCGTTCGCGCGCGTGCGGGCGCGCATCGAGCCCACCCCGGGCGTCCACGAGCTCGCCGCAGCAGTTCACGCGCGGGACGGTGTCTTCGGTGTCGTCTCCGGTGGGTTCCACGAGGTGCTCGACCACATCGCGCCCCAGCTCGGGGTCGATGTGTGGCGCGCCAACCGCCTCGCGCATGACGGCAGCGCTCTCACCGGCGTCGTCGACGGCGACGTCGTCGACGCCCAGGCGAAGGCCGACACGCTCCTCGCGTGGGCGGCGGAGCGCGGCATCCCCTCGCATCGCACTCTCGCGGTCGGCGACGGCGCGAACGACCTGACGATGATGGCCACCGCCGGCCTCGGCGTCGCGTTCAACGCGAAGCCCGCCGTGCGCGCCCGTGCGAATCTGGTCGCCGCCCGGGTCGACCTCGCTCAGCTCATCCCGCTGCTGCCCTGAGGGTCAGTGCCCCATCCCGAGGCCGCCGTCGACGGGAATGACCGCGCCGGAGATGTACGCCGCGTCATCGGAGGCGAGCCACGTGACCACGCCCGCGACCTCGTCGGCTGAGGCGAACCTGCCCGCGGGGATGTTCTTCTTGTACTCCGCCTGCGTCGCCTCGGGGAGCTCAGCGGTCATGTCGGTCTCGATGAAGCCGGGCGCCACGACGTTCGCGGTGATGCCGCGTCCGCCGAGCTCGCGGGTGAGCGACCGCGCGAATCCGACGAGGGCGGCCTTCGAGCTCGAGTAGTTGATCTGCCCCGCCGAGCCGTAGAGGCCCACGACGCTCGAGATGAGGATGACCCGTCCCCAGCGCGCCTTCAGCAGACCCTTCGCCGCGCGCTTGACGACGCGGAAGGTGCCGCCGAGGTTCGTCGCGACGACATCGTCGAAGTCCTGCTCGCTCATGCGCAGCAGAAGTGTGTCGCGGGTGATGCCCGCGTTCGCGACGACGATCTCGACGGCGCCGAGGGTCGCCTCGATCTCGGTGAAGGCAGCGTCGAGGGATGCCGCGTCGGTGACGTCGGCGCGCACCGTCAGGGTTCCGGCGGGTCCCTCCCCGGACCGGGCCGTGACCGCGACCTTCGTGTAGCCGGTGGACACGAAGCGCTCGGCGATGGCGCGGCCGATGCCGCGGTTTCCGCCGGTGACGAGGACGACCTTGTCGAGGGACATGCAGGGAACTCCAGACTCGTGGGACAGCTCCGGCCAGCCTATCGAGCGGAAGTTTGACAGCCGTTGTCGGCACTGGGACTCTGGTGCCACAGACGAGAAAGGCACCGCCGTGAGCACTCCGAACGACGAGAACCCGACCCCTGCACCCGCGACGCCCCCGACGGCCGCCGAGCCGACGGCGCCGCCCGCCGCCCCGGCACCGCCCGCGTACGAGGCCGCCCCTCCGGCAGCGCCGACCTACGCCCCTCCCGCAGCGCCCGGGTACCCGCCCGCCTATCAGGCGACCCCGACGTACGCGTACGCACCCGCGCAGAGGACGAACCTCTTCGCCATCCTGTCTCTGGTGTTCGCCTTCGTGTTCTCGGTGCTCGGCATCGTGTTCGGTCACGTCGCACTCAGCCAGATCAAGCGCACCGGCGAAGACGGACACGGTCTCGCCGTCGCCGGTCTCATCGTGGGCTACGTGTTCGTGGGTCTGAGTGTGATCTTCACCGTGATCTACGTCATCTTCATCTTCGCCGTCATCGGTTCGGCCGCGACCTACCGCGGCTACTGATCGGGTCGCGTCACGATGGGACCGGCGTACGCTGGTCTCACCGTGAAGCGCCTCACCCCTCAGACCGCCACCTCGCTCCCGCGCGCCCCGCGCGAGGACGAGCGATCGCGCCAGGTCAAGTACCTGGTGTCGATGTCGGTGCGCGTCGTCTGCTTCCTGCTGATGGTGCTCGTCACGCCCTACGGCTGGTACACCTGGGTCTTCGGCGCTGCGGCGGCGCTCCTCCCCTACATCGCCGTCGTCATCGCCAACGTCGGTCAGGACCTGATCTCGAGCACCGCGAGCGCCCCGACAGATCAGACGGCCGAGGAACCTGCGACACGGGCGGTCGACGCCCACCCCGAGACACCGACGGTCATCACGATCTCCGAGTCGACCCGCATCGATCGGGACGGCACCGCGTGAGTGCTGCGACACCCTGTTCACGAGCAGGATGCCGCGCCGACGCGTCCTGGCGGATCGACTGGCGCAACCCGCGCATCCACGCCGAGGACCGACGCAAGACCTGGACCGCGTGCGACGCGCACGTCGAGTTCCTGACCGGCTTCCTCACCTCCCGCGACTTCCCCGTGTGGACATCGACCCTGACGGCCGCCTCGTGAGCGCGCCCGTGGAAGACCCGCGTCGCTGGCTGCGCTGGACCGGGTACGTCGCCGTCGCGATCCTCTTCGCGATCTCGTGCGCGTTCCTCTCGAACTGGCAGTTCGGCCGCAATACGTGGCGCTCCGACCAGCTGTCGCTCATCTCGAACAACTACGACGCGACGCCGGTCTCCCTCGACGCCGTGCTCGCCGCCGACGGCTCGCTCGACCCCTCGAAGCAGTGGCAGCCGATCAGCGTGCGCGGGACGTACGACGTCGCCGAACAGGTCGTCGCGCGCAACCGCATCAACAACGGCACGACCGGGTTCGAGGTGCTCACCCCCCTCACGCTCGACGACGGGAGGGTGCTGATCATCGACCGCGGCTGGGTGCCGCCGGCCGCCACCGGCGACGGCCCGAGCACGATCCCCGCTCCCCCGAGCGGCGAAGTCACGGTGATCGCGCGAGCCCAGCCGTCTGAGGCGCTGCCGTCGGGGCGCGGCACGATCACAGGACAGGTGCCGAGCATCAACCTCCCCCTCGTCGCTGCGACGACGGGGTCCGAGACCTACACCGGCCTCTACGGCCTGATGGTGTCGGAGGACCCCGCCGCGGCATCCGTACCCACCCCGCTCGCCGCTCCCGACAACGACCCGGGCCCGTACCTGTCGTACGCGATCCAGTGGATCATGTTCGCCGTCATGGGGTTCGGGTTCATCGGCTACGTCATCCGCACCGAGATCCGCAAACGCCGGGGGCTCGACCGCACACCGGACGACGATGAGGAAGACGACGACGGCATCGAGTACGCACCTCGCAAGCGGCGTCGCAGCGACGCCGAGATCGAGGACGAGCTGCTCGATCACGCGGGGGCGTGAGGCATCCGCCCGCTCAGGCCAGTGTGATCAGGTCGGCGTAGTCGCGGCCCCAGATGTCCTCGACTCCGTCGGGGAGGATCAGCACGCGCTCGGGATTCAGCGCCTCGACAGCACCCTCGTCGTGGGAGACGAGGATGACGGCCCCCTCGTAGTGGGCGAGCGCGCCGAGGATCTCGTCGCGCGATGCCGGATCGAGGTTGTTCGTCGGCTCGTCGAGCAGCAGCACGTTCGCCGCCGACACCACGAGCGTCGCCAACGACAGGCGCGTCTTCTCACCGCCGGAGAGCACGCCGGCTGGCTTGAGCACGTCGTCGCCCGTGAACAGGAACGAGCCCAGCACCTTGCGGGCCTCGGTCGCGTTCAGGTCGGGCGCAGCCGACATCATGTTGTCGAGCACCGAGCGTGACGTGTCGATGTTCTCGTGCTCCTGGGCGTAGTAGCCGATCTTCAGCCCGTGGCCCGGCTCCACCTGACCGGTGTCGGCGAGGTCCACGCCCGCGAGGATGCGCAGCAGCGTCGTCTTGCCCGCGCCGTTGAGCCCCAGCACCACGACCTTGGAGCCCCGGTCGATCGCAAGGTCGACGTCGGTGAAGATCTCGAGCGACCCGTACGACTTCGACAGGCCCGAGGCGCGCAGCGGCGTCTTGCCGCACGCGGCCGGCTTCGGGAAGCGCAGCTTCGCGACGCGATCCTCCTGACGCACGTCGTCGAGCCCCGACAGCAGCTTCTCGGCGCGCGCGACCATCTGGTGCGCGGCCGCCGCCTTCGACGCCTTCGCCCCGAACCGCGCCGCCTGCTGCTGCAGCGCGGTCGCCTTCTTCTCCGCGTTGGCGCGCTCCTTCTTGCGGCGCTCCTCGTCGGCGACCCGCTGACGCAGGTAGTTCTTCCAGTTCATGTTGTAGATGTCGATGACCTGACGGTTCGCGTCGAGGTAGAACACCCGGTTGACGGTCTCGCCGACCAGCTCGATGTCGTGGCTGATGACGATCAGCCCGCCCTTGTAGCTCTTGAGGAACTCCCGCAGCCACACGACGCTGTCGGCGTCGAGGTGGTTGGTCGGCTCGTCGAGGATCATCGTCTGCGCGTCCGAGAAGAGGATGCGCGCGAGCTCGATACGACGACGCTGGCCGCCCGAGAGGGTTCGCAGCGGCTGGTCGAGGATGCGGTCGGGCAGCGAGAGGTTGTGGGCGATGGATGCCGCCTCCGCCTCGGCGGCGTACCCGCCCAGGGCCTCGAAGCGCTCGGTGAGCGATCCGTAGCGCCGCATGGCCTTCGCCGCGGCATCCGGGTCGTCGGAGGCCATCTCGAGCGATGCCTCGTGCATGCCGATCGCGAGCTGGCCGAGACCGCGCGCATCGAGGATGCGGGTGCGGGCGAGGTCGTCGGGGTTGCCGGAGCGGGGGTCCTGCGGCAGGTACCCAAGCTCGCCGGCGCGATCCACACCACCGTTGCTCGGCAGCAGGTCACCCGCGAGCACCTTCGTGAGGGTGGTCTTCCCGGCGCCGTTGCGGCCGACGAGCCCCACCTTGTCGCCCGGGCCGACGCGGAACGAGACATCCGACATCAGCACGCGTGCGCCGACGCGGATCTCGAGATCGTGGACGGCGAGCACGGTCAGATCCGATCCGTTGAGGGGTGGGGAGAGCGACCCGACGGGGTCAGCCTCCCAGTATAAATCGCGCGGGGCACCCGACTGCGCGCCGGATGCCCCGCGGACGACGGGTCGCTCAGCCCTTGGCGGTCTTCACCGCCGCCGAGAGCTTCTCGGCGAGCGTGGGCAGAAGCCACGGCAGCGACAGCGCCGTGGGCGAGACCGCGGCGACGTTCTCCTCGCCGACCACCTCCGCGACCGCACCCGTGGCGACGGCCGGGATCAGCTGGCCTCGGGAGGACTGCAGGAAGGTGTCGAGGTCCGCCTGCTGCTCGCCCTGGATGAGGATGACCTGCGCGTCGACCTTGTCGAGCTGCTCGTAGCTAACGGTCGTGTAGAAGTTGCCGTCCTTCGGGTCGAGTGCGTCGAGGCTCGGTGTGGAGGTGAAGCCGAGGTCGCGCAGGATCTCGACGCGCGGATCCGCGTCGACGTACATGTAGAACGTGTTCACGTCGTCGTCCACGTAGGCGATCGAGGTGCCCTGGAACTCGGGATGGGCCGCAGCGGTGTCCGCGACCAGCTTGTCGAGGTTCGCGAGCAGCGTGGTGGCGGCGACGGCCTTGCCCAGCGCCTTCCCGACGATCGAGATGACGTCGCGCCACGGGGTCGACCAGGCGTGGTCGGGGTAGGCCACGACCGTCACTCCGGCCTTCACGAGGGCGTCCCGCTCGTCCTGCGTGATTCCCGAGTACGGAGCGAGGAACAGGTCGGGGTTGGCGGCCAGGACGGCTTCGATCGGCACCGTCTGCGCCGACGAGTCGAGCACGGTCGGGGTCGCGGCACCGAGGTCCGTGAGCGCCTTCTCGACCCACGGGGTGAGCTTGTTGTCACCCCCGCCGTAGTCCATCGACGCGACCGCGACGGGCACGGTGCGGAGCGCGAGCGCGGCCTCGGTCGCACCCCAGCCCCACGTCACGACGCGCTCGGGGGCGCTGGCGATCGTGGCGCCGCCGAGCGCATCGGAGATCGTGACCGGGAAGCCGTCGGAGGAGGCCGTGGTCGAGGATGCGGCGCCGGATCCGGCGCAGCCGGCAAGGGCGAGGGTCGCTGCGACGACCGCCGCGAGGGCGGCGAGTCGGGAACGGGAACGGGTCATGTGCTGCCTTTCAGGGGAGGGATGGCACGGCGGGTGCAGAGTCGGCGTGCGTTCGGGGGATGACGAGGGGGCTCCCCGTCACGGGATCGGGGATCACGACGGCGTCGAGACCGAACGCGGCCGCGACGGTCGCGGGAGTGAGCACGTCGCCCGGCGCACCGTGGGCGATGACGGCGCCGTCCGCCATGACGACGAGGTCGTCGGCGTAGCGGGCCGCGAGGGCGAGTTCGTGCAGGACGGCGACGACGGTCGTGCCCTCCGTGCGGTTGATGCGGCGCAGCAGCTCGAGCACGTCGATCTGGTGGGCGAGGTCGAGGAAGCTCGTCGGCTCGTCGAGCAGCAGCGCACGCGGCTGCTGGGCGAGCGCCATCGCTATCCAGACGCGCTGACGCTGACCGCCCGACAGGTCGTCGACGGGACGGTCGGCGAGGTCGGCGACCCCGGTCTGCACCATGGCGTCGGCGACCACGCGGGCGTCGTCGCTGCGCCAGCGTCCGAGGGCGCCGCGGTGGGGGTGGCGGCCTCGGGAGACGAGTTCGGCGACGGTGACGCCGTCGGGGGCGATCGGATGCTGCGGCAGCAGGCCGACGGACTGAGCGAGGCTCCGGCGGGGCATCCCCGCGATGTCGTCGCCGTCGAGCGTCACCCGGCCGGCGAGCGGCGCGCGCAGTCGCGCGAGGGTCGACAGGAGGGTGGACTTGCCGCTCGCGTTCGCCCCGATGATGACGGTGAGCCGTCCGGGGGCGATGTCGAGGTCGAGCCCGTCGAGGACCCGGCGCCCGGGGTAGCCGGCGGCGAGCCCTTCGACGCGGAGGTGTGCGGAGGCGGTGGTCATGCGAAGCGTCCCTTCGAGGTCGCGAGGAGCCACAGCAGGAAGACGGCGCCGAGCGCGCCGGTGACCGCGCCCACGGGGATGCTGCGTCCCGGCCACGCGTGCTGCGCGACGAGGTCGGCACCGACGAGCAGCACGGAGCCCACGAGCGCGCTCGTGCCGAGCGAGGGAGCGGCGCCGCGGCGCAGCGAGCGCGCGATCGCGGGCGCGCACAGCGCGACGAACGAGATCGGCCCGCAGAAGGCGCACACCGTGGCGGTGAGAAGCACGGCCGCCGCGATGACCGCGAGGCGCACGAACCCGAGCCGCACGCCGAGCCCCGACGCCGCGTCGGGTCCGAGGGCGAGCACGGGCAGGTCGCGTGCCGCGAGCAGCACCGCCGGAAGCGTGACGACGACAACGGCGGCGACGGTGGCGACCTGCCACCAGGGCGTCGCATTCAGGCTTCCCGCGAGCCACACGTACGCCGCCTGCGCCTGCTCGATCTTCGACCGGGTCAGCAGGTAATCGATCACGCAGGCGCACAGGAACGAGACGCCGATGCCCGCGAGGATGATGCGGAAGCCGCTCTGTCCGCGCCGCGCGGCGGCCACGAGCAGCAGCACCGCCACCGCGGCTCCCCCGCCGAACGCGACCACGGCAAGCAGCGGCCCGGCGATGCCGAACACCTCGCGCCACCGCTGATCCCGAGCAGGTCGGGGCTCGCGAGCGGGTTGCGCAGCAGCGCCTGGAGGAGCGCCCCGGCGAGGGCGAGAGCGCCCCCGGCCACGACAGCCATCGCGAAGCGCGGCATCCGGGTCTCCCACACGATGTAGGTCTCGATGCGGGTCCCGCCTCCGACGAGGGTGCGCAGCACCTGCCCGGGGTCCATCGGGTAGTCGCCGAGGCCGAGCGCGAGGGTCGCCGCGACGAGCAGCACGATGGTCATCGCGGCGGCGACCAGGAGCGCGCGTCGGCGCAGGCCGCGACGCACCCGGTCGACGGCCGCCAGCGAGGCGGTGAGCGCGGTCATACGGTCACCAGCCGGCGGCGCAGCACGAGCAGCATCAGCAGCGGAGCACCGAGGAAGGCGACGACCACTCCCGCCTGCACCTCGCCGGGCGGGGCGATCAGACGCCCGACGACGTCGGCGCTCACGAGGAGGGCGGCACCGACGGGGATCGCGAGGGGCATGAGGCGGCTGTACGAGCCGCCGCGGAGCGGGCGCAGGAGGTGGGGCACCGCGAGTCCGAGGAAGACGATCGGGCCCGCGATGGCGGTCGCGCCGCCGCACAGGAGCACGCTCGCGACGACGCCGAGAATCCGGGTGCGGGTGGCGGAGTGGCCGAGGCCGGCCGCGACGTCGTCGCCGAGGGCGAGCAGATCGAGTCCGCGGGCGACGCCGAGCGCGATCACGGCGCCGATGACGAGCGGTACGGCGACGAGGGCGACTGCGTCGAGACCGCGCGCGGTGAGACCTCCGACGGTCCAGTACCGGTAGACGGCGAGAGTCGTGGCGCTGGAGGTGAGAACGGCGAGCACGATCGCGGTGAGGGCCGCCGTGACGGCCGCGCCGGTGAGCGCGAGCCGCGCGGGCTGTGCCCCGGCGATGCCCGCGACCGCTCCCACGAGGAGGGCTGCGGCGGCGGCGCCCGCGAACGCGAACCACACGAACGCCTCGGGTGTGGCGGCGCCGAGCACGGTGATCGCCAGCAAGACCGCGACGGATGCCCCGGCGTTCACACCGAGCAGTCCGGGATCGGCGAGCGGGTTGCGGGTCAGGCCCTGCATCATCGTGCCGGCGAGCCCCAGCGCCGCTCCCGCCGCGAGACCGATGACGGTGCGCGGCACCCGCTGGGTCACCACGACGCTGTGGTCGGGGTTGCTCGGATCGAACACCGTGAGGGCCTGCCACACGACGTTCGGCGCGATCGGACGGGAGCCGATCGCGAGGCTCGCGACGACGACGGCGACGAGCGTCAGGCACGCCGCAGTCCAGAGCACCGCGGTGCGGCGCCCTCTGTGACCGGGGGTCACTCCGTGCGCTCCGACTGCCCCGCTCGCCAGTAGCCCATGAATGCGACCCGGGAGCGGTCGACGCCGTGATCCTGCACGAGCAGTCGACGCAGGGTCTTCACGACCGAGGACTCCCCCGCCATCCATGCGTAGAAGTCGCCGACGCCACCTGTCGGGGCATCCCAGAGCAGTTCCCGGTCGACATCGATGTCCGCCAGCTCCTGACGCTCGGCGGCCGCAACGGAGTCGAGATGATGGCGGGATGCCGCGCACCAGACGCGCACCGCGTCGATGAGCGTCTCGCCGTGCTCGGCCTCGTCGCGGGCGAGCCAGGTGAGCGTCGAACGCGGTGCGAGTTCGACGTGCTGCGCGTCGGCCGCGTGCGGCACCTCGATGAACGCGGTAGCCGCGACATCCGTGCCGTGGAGCGATTCGAGGATCGAGCAGATCGCGGGCGCCGCCGTCTCGTCGCCGGCCAGCAGCACGGTGCGGGCGCCGCGGGGGTGCCAGTCGATGCCGCTGCGCGAGTCGGAGCTGAGTTCGTCGGGGCCGACGATGACGATCTCGTCGCCGAGATCGGCCGCCTCGGCCCAGGCGCCCGCGGGCCCGGCGTCGTGGTGCACGACGAAGTCGATGGTCAGCACACCCTCGCGGATGCGCCGCACCGTATACGTGCGCAGGATCGGACGCTCGGCGGTGGGCATCGCCCGCCAGCGCGCGTACCAGAGCCCGTCGTGGGGCTCATCGGCGATGCCGGTCCTTGGGGCCTCGGGGGTCGGCAGCAGGAGCTTGAGGCGCTGGTCGAGTCCGGCGGTGCCGAAGTCCTCGAACCCGTCGCCGTGGAAGTGCACGCGACGGAACGAGGGGCCGAGTCGTTCGACGCCCACCACCCGCGCCCGGTAGGGCCGGTAGGCGGGTCGGACGGAGGTCTCCACCGAGCTGGTCACCCAGTTAGGTTAGCCTTACCTCTCTATGGTGCGCAAACTCGTCAGCGCGTCACGAGCGCGCCGACGCGCGCGATCGCCTCCTCGATCACCTCGGGCGCGCACCCGAAGTTCAGGCGCACGTGGCCGAT
>NZ_MEGA01000034.1:0-20520 GCF_001725695.1 Microbacterium sp. SCN 71-21 | reverse complement strand
GAGACCGTCGCGCAGCCATCCGGTGCGCGCGAGGTGGGTGCCGAGATCGAGGTCGCCGAGCGTGAACCACGGCCAGCCGGCGCCCCACGCCTGCAGCTCGGCGTTGACCCGCTCGGTGTCGCCGGCGCGTCCCCACCCGCGGACGGTGTCGTTCTGGCCGCCGAGCGCATAGAGCACCGAGTCGATGTCGGGCTGCAGACGCACGCCGCTCAGCCACAGGTCGTCGCCGGTGTTCACGACGACGGTCGCCGCGGGATCGCCGCGACGGGCGAGCGCCTCGCGCACACCAAGGGTGAACTTCGAGCCGCCGACCCCGCCGGCGAGCACGACGACCCGGGTCACGCGGGGGCCTGCGCGGATGCCGCGGCGCGCGCCGCGCCCGGAAGCGCCGCCGTGATCACGGCGAGCGCGTCGTCGTCGTGCGCCGCGGTGAGGAACCAGGCCTCGTAGACGCTCGGCGGCAGCGCCACCCCGGCGTCGAGCATGGCGTGGAAGAACGCGGGGTAGCGCCACGCCTCCTGGGTGAGGGCCTGGGCGTACGACCGCGGTGCCTTGGGCAGGAACGCGACGCCGAACAGCGATCCCGCGCTCGGCACGGCGTGCACCACGCCCTCGGCGGCGAGCGCGTCGGCGAGGGCGGTCGCGACGACGGATGCCGCGGCATCCACCTTCTCGTAGACGGCGGGCGTCGCAAGGCGCAGGGTCGCGAGCCCCGCAGCCACCGAGAGCGGATTGCCGCTCAGCGTTCCCGCCTGGTAGACGGGGCCGACAGGCGCGAGCGCGTCGAGGACGTCGGCCCGGCCGCCGAGGGCGGCGAGTGGCATGCCGCCGCCGACGACCTTGCCGAACGTGATGATGTCGGGGAGGTAATGCTCGCCGGCGGCCTGCTGCAGGCCCCAGAAGCCGGCGGGGTGCACGCGGAATCCGGTGAGCACCTCGTCGAGGATGAGGAGCGCGCCGTGCGCGTGGGCGATGTCGGCGAGGGCGGCGTTGAATCCGGACAGGGGCGCGACGACGCCCATGTTCGCGGCCGCCGCCTCGACGATCACGGCGGCGATGCGGTCGCCGTGCACGGCGAACACCTCGCGCACGGCGTCGAGGTCGTTGTAGTCGATCACGAGGGTCTGCGCGGCGATCGGTGCCGGCACGCCCGCGCTCCCCGGCAGCGCGAGCGTCGCGACACCGGACCCGGCGGCGGCGAGCAGGCCGTCGGAGTGGCCGTGGTAGTGCCCCGCGAACTTCACCAGCAGGTCGCGGCCGGTGACCCCGCGGGCGAGACGGATCGCCGTCATGGTCGCCTCGGTGCCGGTCGACACCAGTCGCACCCGCTCGACGGGAGCCGCCTCGCCCACCCGCACGCGAGCGGCGATGAGCTCGGCGAGCTCGACCTCGGCCTCCGTCGGCGCGCCGAACGAGAGACCCCGGGTCGCGGCCTCCCGCACCGCCTCGACGACCTCGGGATGCGCGTGGCCGAGCAGCGCCGGACCCCACGACGCGACGAGGTCGACATAAGAGGTGCCCGCGGCATCCGTCACCCGCGGCCCCGCCGCCGACGAGACGAACCGGGGCGCACCGCCCACCGAGCCGTAGGCCCGCACCGGAGAGTTCACCCCGCCGGGGATGACGCCGCGGGCGCGCGTGAACAGATCGTCGTTGCGGTCGGACACCGCACCTCCCGGATGGATCAGAGGGACTCGCGCAGCCAGCCGGCCGCCTCGAGCGCCCAGTACGACAGCACCGCGTCGGCACCGGCGCGCCGGATCGACAGCAGCGACTCGGAGATCGCGCCACGACGGTCGATCCAGCCATGCGCGGCGGCGGCCTCGATCATCGCGTACTCGCCCGACACCTGGTAGGCCCACACCGGCACATCGACCGAGGCACGCACCTCGGCGAGCACGTCGAGGTAGGGCAGCGCGGGCTTGACCATGACGACGTCGGCGCCCTCCTCGGCGTCGACGATCGCCTCCCGCACACCCTCGCGCGCGTTCGCCGGGTCGAGCTGGTAGGTGCGGCGGTCGCCGGTGAGCTGCGAGTCGACCGCCTCGCGGAACGGTCCGTAGAACGCCCCCGCGTACTTGGCCGAGTAGGCCAGCAGCAGGGTGTCGGTGAAGCCCTCCGCGTCGAGCGCAGCGCGCACGTGCGCGACCTGGCCGTCCATCATGCCCGACAGGCCCAGCATCGCCGACCCCGCCCGCGCCTGCGCAAGACCCATCGCCGCGTAGCGCTCGAGGGTCGCATCGTTGTCGACCGACCCGTCTGCGGCGAGCACGCCGCAGTGGCCGTGGTCGGTGAACTCGTCGAGGCACAGGTCGGTCTGCACGACGAGCGCATCCCCGACCTCCGCGGCGACCGCGGCGGTCGCGACGTTCAGGATGCCGCGCTCGTCGTCCGCACCCGAGCCGAGCGCATCGCGCACGGCGGGCACGCCGAACAGCATCACGCCACCGAGACCGGCGGCCGCGGCATCCGTCGCCGCCCGCCGCAGCGAGTCGAGCGAGTGCTGCACCACCCCCGGCATCGAGCCGATCGGCTGCGGATCGGCGATGCCTTCGCGCACGAACAGCGGCAGCACGAGCTGCGACGGCACCAGCGTCGTCTCGCGGGCGAGGCGGCGCACGGCGGGCGACTGGCGCAGGCGGCGCAGCCGGTGGGTGGGGAAGCTCACGGCTGGAACTCGTCGGCTGCGTGCGGCAGCACCAGGTGCGATACCGCCTCGATCAGCGCGTCGACGGTCTGGCGGGGGGCGACGACATCGACGTCGAGGCCAACCTTGCGGGCATCGGTCGCGGTGCGCGGACCGATCGCGGCGATGACGGTCGCATCGGGGATGTGCGGGAACTGCTCGTGCACCTGCTCGGCGACCGAGCCGCTCGTCACCAGGATCGCGTTGATGCGCCCGTTCTCGACGTCGCGCAGGATGCGCTCCGTGACCGGCACGCCGACGGTGCGGTACGCGACGACGCTGCGCACGCGGTGCCCCGCCTCGATGAGCTTCGAGGTGAGCACGGGCTTCGCGATCTCGCTGCGGAGCGTGAGGATGTCGCGGGGCTCCGGCTCGAGCCCGATGAGCTGGGCGGCCATTCCGGCGGCCGAGTTGTCGCGGTCGGGCACGAGGTCGACCCGGTAGCCGACGGCCTGGAGCGCGGCGGCGGTCGTCTCACCGACGGCGGCGACCTTTGTGCGGGCGGGGATCTCTGCGCGATAGGCGACGAGCACATCGACCGTGGTGGCGCTCGTCATCGTGAGCCAGTCGAACGCGCCGTCGGCGAGATCGCGCAGCGCCTGCTCAAGGGTCGCCTGATCGTTGGTGGGCGCGAAGTTGATGAGCGGCGCGACGACGGGAACAGCGCCCTGCGATCGCAGCGTGGCGGCGACGCCGTCGCCCCACGGTCCCCCGCGGGGGACGAGAACGCGCCAGCCCGTCAGGGGCTTGGCGGCTTCTGTCCGCGCGGGATCTTCGTGCATGGGGACGCTTTCAGGTGGCGAGGCCGGCGGCCCCGCGATCGAGGAGGTCTCGCGCGATCACGGTACCGGTGCGCTCGGCGCGCGCCACGGGATCCGCGCGATCGGCAGCATCTGCACCATCGCCGCTGCCCTTCTCGCCAGCATACCCGCTGATCAGGGGAATCGCCCGGTCGTCCCCGATGCGGTCGCCCCCGCCGGGGGCGTAGACCACTGTGCGCACTCGCAGTTCATGGCCGTCGAACTCGGCGTGCACACCGACCGGCGCCTGGCATCCGGAGTCGAGACCGGCGAGCACGGCGCGCTCCGCGGTGATCTCCACCCGGGCCCGACGATCGTCGAGCGCCGCGACGGCATCGGCGAGGTCGGCGGACGCGTCCTCGCGGATCTCGACCGCGAGGACACCCTGCCCGGGCGCGGTCGGCCACTCCGCCAGTCCGAGCGGCTCGAGGTGCAGATCATGGAGCGACCCGCCGAGTCGGGCGAGCCCCGCCGCGGCGAGGATCACAGCATCGAGTTCGCCGAGGCGCACCCGACCGATGCGCGAGTCGATGTTCCCGCGGATGTCGCGAACCTCGACCCGCGGGTTGCGGCGGCGCACCTGGGCGATGCGGCGGGGGGAGCCCGTCCCGACGACCGAACCCGGCGCGAGCTCGTGCAGCGGCACTCCCGTGCGGGTGACGACAACGTCGCGGGGATCCTCGCGCGGCGGTGTGGCGGCGATCACGAGTCCGGGGGCGGGCGCGGTCGGGAGGTCCTTCAGCGAGTGCACGAGAACGTCGCACTCGCCGGCCAGCAGTGCCTCCCGCAGCCGGGTCGCGAAGACGCCGCGACCGCCGAGCTCCGACAGCGAGGCCCGCGAGACATCCCCTTCGGAGGTGATGAGAACGAGCTCGACGGGCCGGCCGGATGCCGCGGCGAGCGCGTCGGCGACCTGCTGCGACTGTGCGGTCGCCAGGGCGCTGCGGCGCGTGCCGAGGCGGATCGGAGCGTCGCTCACGCGTGCGCCGACATCACGCGAGCACCTCGGGGATGGCCGAGGTCGGGATGCGCCGGCCGGTGTAGAACGGCACCTCTTCTCGCACATGGCGGCGCGCTTCGGTGTAGCGGAGGTCTCGCATCATGTCGGTGAGGTCGCTGAGCACATCGGACTCCATGGGCAGCAGCCACTCGTAGTCGCCGAGCGCGAAGCTGGCGACCGTGTTCGCGGTGACCCCACGGAACGCGGCGCCCTTGCGGCCGTGCTCGACGAGCATCTCGCGGCGCTCCTCCTCGGGAAGCAGGTACCACTCGTAGCTGCGCACGAAGGGGTAGAGGCACAGCCAGTCCTTCGCGGCGATGCCGCGCAGGAACCCGGGCACGTGGGCCTTGTTGAACTCGGCGTCCCGGTGCACGCCCATCGCGTTCCAGACCGGCACCAGCGGGCGCAGCAGCTCGGAGCGGCGGAGGCGCCGCAGGTCGCGCTGCAGGTCCTCGGCCGAGGGGCCGTGCAGCCAGATCATCAGGTCGGCGTCGGCGCGAAGCCCGCTCACGTCGTAGAAGCCGCGCACGGTCGTGCCGCCGGCCTCGATGTGCGAGACGAGCTCCGCGAGCTCGGTGTCGTCCAGCTCGGTGACGGCGTTGTGCGGGTCGCGGGCGAGGACCGCCCACAGGGTGTACTGCGTGTCGGACGCGACGGCGTCGGACTGGTCGATCGTCATGGCTCCAGTCTCCCCCGCCCGGACGCGAGGTCAAACCACGGCGACCGTGCGAAAGCCCGGAGGTTCAGCGCACGTACGTCCGGACGGCGAGCCAGACGACGCCGCCGATGGCGGCGGCCGCGGCCACGGTCGCGGCGATCGCACCCGCGGGGTTCTTGCGTGCGAAGTCGCGATAGCGCGAGATGCGCGCCTCCGTCGCCTTCTCGAACCTGCGCGGCACGTTCACCTTGTGCTCGATGGCGGCCAGGGCCGCCTTCAACTCGGCTCGGGCGGCCTCGACCGGGTCGTCGATGCCGAGCGGCACGGCGGTTCGGGGCACGGGAACCTGCTCAGTCATCGGCGGCCTCCTTCACGGCGCGGACGTCTGCGGCGATGGATGACACGGGGTTGCCCTTGCCGATGCGCCGGAATCTCAGGAACCCGAGCAGCGCGAGCACCGCGGTGATCACGAGCATCGCCCCGAACACCACCAGCGCCGAGAGCCACACGGGCCACCACGACGAGAGTCCCGCGATGACGAAGGCGGCGAACACCGGGATCGACCAGAAGAGCACGAAGAGCGCCGCGATCACCCACACGGCGCCGAACCCGGCGTTCTTGGCGAGCGAGCCGAGCCAGGTCTTGACGGCGTTCAGCTCGGCGACGATCAGGTTGCGGATGAGCTGGGGAAGCTCGCCGACGAGCGTGAACAGGCTCTCGTCGTTCAGGTCGCGGAACCCGCGGGGCGTGGTCATCTCACTCCTCGGTGGCGGGCTTCTTGGCGCGCGACGACGTGCTGCGGGTCGTCGTGCTCTTCGCCGCGGTCGTGCGCTTGGCCGCCGTGGTGGCGGCCTTCGCGGACGTCTCCGCGGCGTCTGCGACATCCTTCGCGGAGTCCTTGGCCGCCTTCACCGCGGCGTCGAGCTTCTGACCGGGGGTCGACGTGGACGACGAGGTGACGGCCTTGCCGACCTTCACGACGCCGTTCCATGCGGCCTTGGGCAGCGCGGCGAGCGCCGACTTGCCGAACGCCTCGGCACGGGCGACCTGCGCCTGCACGGGATCGAGCTCCCACACCTTGAGAGCCTGTGCCTTGATCTGCTCGTAGCGCTCGCGTCCGGCACGGGTGCCGAGCACGTAGCCCGCGGCCAGTCCGATGACGAGTCCAACCTTGCCCCTCATGGGGATCTCCTCACGCTCGATTCACGGTTCTTGCAGTGCTGGGATGACCCCAGGCTATCGCTGTATTCCGTTTCCGGCATCCACTTGACCGCGCGGGCGCCACACGGGGCCGATCGGCTCTCACGGAGTGGCCGGCGGCTCCCCGGTCGGACCCCACAGCACCTGTCGACGCACCCGGTCCGCCTCGGCCTTGGCGTCGGGAACCACCTGCGCGAGCCCGGTTCCGGCAACCCATGCGCCCACCACTCCGAGGCGCGGCACGGCCTGGATCGCCGCCCGGGCCGCGGCCACCCGCTCCGGGCGTCCGAGCACCGAGCCCGGCTGCGCCTGCACGTAGCGCTGCCGGTCCGACCCCCGCAGCGCGTCGGGGGTGAGCGGCACCCCGAGCAGAGCGGATGCCTCGGACAGCGCGAGGGCCGCGGCATCCTCATCGCTGAGGTTCTCGGTCGCGGGTGCCTCGTCCTGCGCGCCGAACGACAGCCGGATCACGTGCACGCCGGGGCCTGCCGCGTCCGCGACCCAGGGCCACTTCGCGGTGGAGTGCGTGAGCGCCTTGGCGGCGTGCGACCCGGGGACGGTGAGCACGCCGGTGCCGCGGGGGGCGGCGTCGAGGGCGGGGGCGTCGACGACGAGGGTGATGACTTCGACCACGGGGGCCGAGCCTGACACCTCGGGCGCGAGGGTCGGGACGAGGGGGGCGGCGAGGCGGCGGGACTCGTGCTCGCCGACCGCGAGGACCACGGCGTCCGCGGTGAGCGTCTCGGCGTCGTCGCCGTCGAGGACCACCCGGAAGGTGCCTGCGCTCTCACCGCGCTCGATGCTCGCGACGGACGCGTCCGTGCGCACCTCGACGCCGAGCTCGCGCAGGCGCGCGACGAGCGCGTCGGCGAGACGGCCCATCCCGCCCACCAGGCCGCCGACCGCTGCCCCCGGCGACGTCGTGCGCCCCCCGACGAGCTCCGCGACCGCTCCGCTCAGCGACCCCGTTCGGGTGAGGGCCGTGTTGAGGCCGGGCGCGGCGAGATCCACGTCGATGTCATCGGGATGCGACGAGTAGACGCCGCTCGTCACGGGTGCGACGAGACGGTCGAGCACCTTCGCACCCATACGGGTGCGCACGAGGTGCCCGAGGCTGCGGTCGTGGCCGATCGTGAGCGGCGGCCGCAGGCGGTCGAGGTAGGCGCGCCAGGCGCCGCCCCACCCGATCACGCGGCGCACCGACTCGTCCCACGGGTTCGCGGGGATTCCCAGCAGCCCACCCTTCGGGATCGGCGCCGCACCCACTCCGGGGATCCCGGCGATCCACGCGCCGCCGGGACGAGGGTCGACGACCTCTCCCGACAGCCCGAGGTCGTCGATGAGCTGACGCACGTGACCTCCGCGGGTGGCGAAGCTCTCGGCACCGACGTCGAGGGGCAGGCCGGCGACGTCGCGGGTACGCAGCACTCCGCCCGTGTGCGACGACGCCTCGAGCACCGTCACGGCGATGCCGACCTTGGCGCATTCCATGGCGGCGACGAGGCCGCTCGCGCCGCCGCCGACGACGACCACACGGGAGCGCGCCGCGGCATCCGCGATGCCGGCGACGTGCTCCGTCACTCGATCCCGCCGATCTCGTGCGCGAGCTCGACGATGCGGGTCAGCACGGTCGGGTCGGTCTCGGGGGGAACGCCGTGACCGAGGTTCAGCACGTGGGCGCGCGCCGCTCGGCCGCGGGCGACGACCTCGCGCACGTGCGCCTCGACGACCTCCCACGGTGCCTGGAGCAGGGCCGGGTCGATGTTGCCCTGCACCGAGACATCCGTGCCGAGCACCTCGACGGCCTCGTCGAGCGGGGTACGCCAGTCGACACCCACGGTGTCCGCGATGCCGCCGAGCCGCATGTCGGCGAGAAGGTGGCCGGTGCCGACGCCGAAGTGGATGCGCGGCACGCCCGCCCCCTCGAGCGCCCGGCGCGAATGAGGGGCGATGAACGTCGTGTAGTCGCTGCGGGAGAGCGACCCGGCCCACGAGTCGAACAGCTGCACGGCCGACGCCCCCGCGGCGATCTGCACGCCGAGGAACGCCGCCGAGACCTCGGCGAGCCACCCGGCCAGCCGATGCCACGAGGTCGGGTCGGCGTGCATCATGGCGCGGGCGCGCAGGTGCTCCTTCGACGGGCCGCCCTCGACGAGGTAGGCGGCGAGCGTGAAGGGGGCGCCCGCGAAGCCGATCAGCGGGGTGTCACCGAGCTCCGTGGTGACGATGCGCACCGCCTCGGCGACCGGAGTGGCGGCTGCCGCGACCGCGGCGGGCTCGATGGCCGTGAGCCGGTCGACGTCGGCGGCGGTGCGTACGGGCGAGGCGAACACGGGGCCGCGACCCGGCTCGATCTCGACGTCCACGCCCGCGAGCTTCAGCGGCACCACGATGTCGCTGAAGAAGATGCCGGCATCGACGCCGTGGCGACGCACCGGCTGCAGGGTGATCTCGGCGGCGAGCTCGGGGGTGAGGCAGGCGTCGAGCATGCGGGTGCCGACGCGCAGCTCGCGGTACTCGGGCAGTGAGCGGCCGGCCTGACGCATGAACCACACGGGCAGGCGATCGGTGCGCTGCCCGATGATCGCGCGGACGAGAGCGGATGCCGCGGGCCCCGCGACAGCGGCGGGATCGGTGGCGGCGGCGGGGCGGGTCATCCTGACAGTTTCCCATCACCGCCCATACCCCGCCTGGGAGCGGTCGTAGACTTGCCGGGTGCTGCTGTGCCTGAGCGCGAGTCACAAGACCGCGTCGTTCGACCTCCTGGAGAGACTCAGCGTCCACACCGACAGCGTCGCCCGGTCGATCGCCGAGCACAGCGAGTGCGTGCAGGGGGCTGTGGTCGTCGCCACCTGCAACCGGTTCGAGGCCTACGTCGACATGGACGAGCCGGTGACCGCGGCATCCGCTCTGGGTGTCGAGGCGGCGCTGCTCGCCGTCGAGGCCGCCACGGGCGTCGCCGCGCACGAGCTCGACGGGGCGTATGAGCTCTACACCGGCGACGGCGTCGCCGAGCATCTGTTCTCGGTCGCCTCGGGGCTCGAGTCCGTCGTCGTCGGCGAGGGCGAGATCGCCGGGCAGGTGCGCCGCGCCCTGGCCGACGCGCACCGCGACGGCACCACGTCGACCGAGCTCGAGCGGCTGTTCCAGCGCGCCAGCGAGACACAGCGCGACGTGAAGAACGGCACCGCGATCGGCCGCGCCGGACGCTCCCTCGTGCGGCTCGGACTCGAGCTCGCCGACAGCCGCATCGCCGACTGGTCGGCGCTCGACGTGCTGCTGGTCGGCACGGGCGCCTACGCGGCCGCGACGCTCGCGGCCCTGCGCGATCAAGGCGCCGAGCGCATCACCGTCTTCTCCCCCTCCGGTCGCGCCGAGCGCTTCGCGCTCAAGCACGGCATCGCGCAGACGTCCGACCTCGCCGTGCGCGCCCGCCGTGCGGATCTCGTGATCACCTGCACGAGTGCCGAGGGATACGTCGTCACCCCGGCGGTGCTCGGTGCCGAGGTCGTGGATGCCACGGCCCCCGCGTGCCCCGTCGCGCACGAGCGCACCACGCGGCGCATGGTGATCGACCTCGGCCTGCCCCGCAATGTCGACCCGGCCGTCGCGCAGCTGGCCGACACCGATCTGCTCGACCTCGAGACGATCCGGCTGCACGCCCCTCTCGAGGAGCTGCAGGCCACCGACACCGCTCGCGCGCTCGTGCAGGACGCCGCCCGCCGCTTCACGGTGGCCGGCGAACGGCGCAGCGTGACCCCCGCGGTGGTCGCGCTGCGCGCTCACGTGTTCGAGCTGCTCGAGGCCGAGATCGCCCGGGCCCGCGCACGCGGAGACGACGGCCGCGCCGAGCAGTCGTTGCGCCATCTCGTGGGCGTGCTGCTGCACACCCCGACGATCCGCGCCCATGAGCTGGCCGATGCCGGCCACGCCGACGACTACGTCGCCGGACTCGAGGCGCTGTTCGGCATCGTCCCGGCCGCCGAGGCAACCGCGATCGACGACGAGGCGAAGCTCGCGTGAGTCTGCATCTCACCGGCGACGCCGCCGCCGACACCCTCCTCACCGAGCAGCCGCTGGCCCTGCTGATCGGCATGCTCCTCGACCAGCAGATCGCGATGGAGACGGCGTTCGCCGGGCCCCGCAAGATCGTCGACCGGGTCGGCACCCTGGATGCCGCGGCCCTCGCCGGGTACGACCCGGAGGAGTTCCTGGCGGCGTTCCGTCAGACGCCGGCCGTGCACCGCTTCCCCGGTTCGATGGCGGCCCGCGTGCAGGAGCTGTGCGGCATCGTATCCCGCGACTGGGGCGGCGATGCGTCCGCGCTCTGGACCCGTGACGACCCCGACGGCGCCGAGGTGCTGCGGCGCCTGCGCACCCTCCCCGGGTTCGGCGAGCAGAAGGCGAAGATCTTCCTCGCGCTGCTCGGCAAGCAGTACGGGTTCATGGGCGCGGGGTGGCGTGAGGCATCCGCTCCCTACGGCGAGGTGGGGTCGCTGCGCTCCGTCGCCGACATCGTCTCGCCCGAGACGCTCGCGAAGGTGCGCGAGCACAAGAAGGCCATGAAGGCGGCCGCGAAGGGCTGAGCCCCCATGTGAGGCTCGTCTCGCTCGATGCGAACGGCCGACCACCTCCGGCGCCCCGACACGACGAAGGGGGCGGATGCCGCGGCATCCGCCCCCTTCGTGTCGTTCGGTCAGTCGGCGGTCGCCGCGATCTCCGGCGTCGCCGCGATCTCGCCGGCCGCACCCACACCGACCGCAACCTTCTCGCCGCGGGCCTTGTGCTCGAACACGAACTCGCCGTTCGGGGCGTCGACCGTCACGTGATCGCCGGAGACGAGCTCGCCGTGCAGGATCTGCTCGCTGAGGCGGTCCTCGATCTCACGCTGCATCGCACGACGCAGCGGACGGGCGCCCAGCGTCGGGTCGAAGCCGATCTCGATCAGCTTGTCCTTGGCCGCGTCGGTGAGCTCCACCGTCATGTCGCGGTCGAGCAGACGCTCGCCGAGACGCTTGGTGAACAGCCCCACGATCTGGCGCAGCTCGTCCTTGTTGAGCTGCGGGAACACGATGATGTCGTCGACGCGGTTGAGGAACTCGGGCTTGAAGTGCCGCTTGAGCTCCTCGTCGACCTTGCCCTTCATGCGCTCGTAGGTCGTCTGGCTGTTGCCCTCGACCTGGAAGCCCACCGGGCCACCGGCGATCGCCGACGAGCCGAGGTTCGTCGTCATGATGATCACGGTGTTCTTGAAGTCGACCACGCGCCCCTGACCGTCGGTCAGACGACCCTCTTCGAGGATCTGCAGCAGCGAGTTGAAGATGTCGGGGTGCGCCTTCTCGATCTCGTCGAACAGCACCACCGAGAACGGCTTGCGGCGCACCTTCTCGGTGAGCTGGCCGCCCTCCTCGAAGCCGACGAAGCCGGGAGGGGCACCGAACAGCCGAGAGACGGTGTGCTTCTCACCGAACTCGCTCATGTCGAGCGAGATCAGGGCGCCCTCGTCGTCGAACAGGAACTCGGCGAGCGCCTTGGCCAGCTCGGTCTTGCCGACACCGGTGGGTCCGGCGAAGATGAACGATCCCGACGGACGCTTGGGGTCCTTCAGGCCGGCGCGCTGACGACGGATCGTCTTCGCGAGGGCGGCGATCGCCTCCTCCTGGCCGATGACGCGCTGGTGCAGCGCCTTCTCCATGAAGACGAGACGGCTCGACTCCTCCTCGGTCAGCTTGAAGACCGGGATGCCGGTCGCCTGGGCCAGCACCTCGGCGATGAGTCCCTCATCGACGACGGCGGTGGTGGCGACATCCCCGTTCTTCCACTGCTTCTCGAGACGCAGGCGCTCGGCGAGCAGCGACTTCTCCTCGTCGCGGAGGGCCGCGGCGCGCTCGAAGTCCTGGTCTTCGCTGGCCTGCTCCTTGTCCTCACGGACCTTGGCGATCTTGTCGTCGAACTCGCGCAGCTCGGGCGGGCTCGACAGGATCGACAGGCGCAGGCGCGCCCCCGCCTCGTCGATCAGGTCGATCGCCTTGTCGGGCAGGAAGCGGTCGCTGATGTAGCGGTCGGCGAGGTTGGCCGCCGCGACGATCGCGCCGTCGGTGATCTGCACCTTGTGGTGCGCCTCGTAGCGGTCGCGCAGCCCCTTCAGGATGTTGATCGCGTGGGGCAGGCTCGGCTCGGCGACCTGGATCGGCTGGAAGCGGCGCTCGAGCGCGGCATCCTTCTCGAAGTGCTTGCGGTACTCGTCGAGGGTCGTCGCACCGATCGTCTGCAGCTCGCCGCGGGCGAGCAGCGGCTTCAGAATGGATGCCGCGTCGATCGCACCCTCGGCGGCTCCCGCCCCGACCAGCGTGTGGATCTCGTCGATGAAGACGATGATGTCGCCGCGGGTGCGGATCTCCTTGGTGACCTTCTTCAGGCGCTCCTCGAAGTCTCCGCGGTATCGGGACCCGGCGATGAGGGAGCCGAGGTCGAGCGAGTAGACCTGCTTGTCCTTCAGCGTCTCGGGCACGACGCCCTTGACGATCGCCTGGGCGAGGCCCTCGACGACGGCGGTCTTGCCGACGCCGGGCTCACCGATCAGCACGGGGTTGTTCTTGGAGCGGCGCGACAGGATCTGCATGACGCGCTCGATCTCCTTCTCGCGCCCGATGACCGGGTCGAGCTTGTTGTCGCGCGCGGCCTGGGTGAGGTTGCGGCCGAACTGGTCGAGCACGGCCGATCCGCCCTGGGCGGCGGCCTGGGACTCGTTGGCGGCGCCCGAGACGGCCGCGGGCTCCTTGCCCTGGTAGCCGCTGAGCAGCTGGATGACCTGCTGGCGCACCTTGTTCAGGTCGGCGCCGAGCTTGACGAGCACCTGCGCGGCGACACCCTCGCCCTCGCGGATCAGGCCGAGGAGGATGTGCTCGGTGCCGATGTAGTTGTGGCCGAGCTGCAGCGCCTCGCGCAGCGACAACTCGAGCACCTTCTTGGCGCGCGGCGTGAACGGGATGTGCCCCGTCGGCTGCTGCTGACCCTGACCGATGATGTCCTGCACCTGCTCGCGCACGGCGTCGAGCGAGATGCCGAGCGACTCGAGGGCCTTGGCGGCGACGCCCTCGCCCTCGTGGATGAGGCCCAGCAGGATGTGCTCTGTGCCGATGTAGTTGTGGTTGAGCATCTTCGCCTCTTCCTGGGCGAGCACAACCACACGACGGGCTCGGTCGGTGAATCTCTCGAACATCGTTGACTCCTCCGGCGCACTTCTGGCGCTGTACAACGAGGGTAACGACGGGGCGGATGCCGCGGCCGTTTGTTCGCTCGCGGCGGAGAGTGCCCGGGAGCTACTGCAGCGCCGAGGTGAGGCGCGCGAGGTTGTCGAGCACGGTGGAGCGCAGGGGCTGCCGCATCCATTCCTCGAGGGTGAGCTCACGGCTGAGATCGCGGTACATGTCCTCGACCGCGCGGAGGTCGGTGACGAACTCCTCGCCCCGCACGAGCAGGGAGATCTCGAGGTTCAGACCGAACGAGCGCATGTCCATGTTGCTCGATCCGATGACCGCGACCTCGTCGTCGATCGTGAGCGACTTGGAGTGGAGGATGAAGGGTTTGCGGTACATCCAGATCTGCACGCCCGCGCGCAGCAGCGCCTCGTAATAGCTGCGCTGCGCGTGGTACACCATCGCCTGGTCGCCCTCTTCGGAGACGAAGAGCTCCACGTGCACGCCGCGCTGACAGGCGGTGGTGATGGCCAGCAGCAACGACTCGTCGGGCACGAAGTAGGGGCTGACGATGATGATGCGCTCGCGCGCCGCGAACAGCAGTGCGAGGAACATCTTGAGGTTGTTCTGGAACTCGAACCCCGGCCCCGACGGCACCACCTGGCAGTCGAGGGTGCCGGCGTCGCTGAGGGTGAGCCCGTCGAGCTCGAGGTAGTCGGCGAGCACCTCGTCGGTCTCGGAGTACCAGTCGCTGAGGAACACGGCGTCGATGGATGCCACGGCCGGCCCCTCGACCCGCACCATCAGGTCGACCCAGTGGAGGCCCCGACGGATGTTCTTGCGCAGGTTGTAGGTCGAGTCGGTCACGTTCTGCGATCCCGTGTAGGCGACCCGCCCGTCGACGACGAGGAGCTTGCGGTGGTTGCGCAGGTCGGGCCGCTGGTACTTGCCCTTCAGCGGCTTGACCTCGAGCATCAGATGCCAGATCGCACCCATCTCGGTGAGGCGGCGCAGGGTGCGGCGGTAGTAGGGCTTGCCGCGGTTGGCCCAGTGGTCCAGCAGCACCCGCACGACCACGCCCCGGGAGCGCGCCTCTTCGAGCGCCGCGAAGAAGTTCTCGGTCGAGGCATCCGACTGGAAGATGTAGAACTCGACGTGCACGAACTTCTCGGCCGTGCGGATCTCCGCCGCCATCTCGTCGAGGCTCGTCTGGTAGTCGGAGGTGAGGCGGGCCGCGTTGCCGCCCGAGATCGGCAGGGCGCCGAGGTTGCGGTTGAGCCGCACGACCGCGCGCATCCACTCGGGCGGGTCGGGTCGGGTGCGGCCGAAGTCGAGACCGGTGCTCTGCTCGCGGATGTAGTCGTTGATCGCCTGCTGCTTGCGGCGGCGCTTGCGCGGCAGGCGCGGGTTGCCGATGAGCAGGAACAGCAGCACGCCGACGATCGGGATGAAGTAGATCGCGAGCAGCCACGCCATGGCCGCGGTGGGGCGGCGGTTGCGCGGGACGACGATGATCGCGGTGACGCGCACGGTGAGGTCGACGAGGAACGTCAGCACGACCCACCATGTCGGGTCGAAGATGAACGTCATCAGGCCCTCCCAGTGGCACCAGCGTAGTGGGCGGCGGCGACAGCTCCGCCGTCATGAAGCGGCGGCGAGCCGGCTACCCGGCGGGACGGGAGCTCAGCTGTCGGCGGGGGTGACCGGCGGCAGGCCGCGCTTCGCGCGCTCCTCCGCCTCGATGCGCGCGTAGACCTTGCGCTCGGTGCGGTCCATGCGCACGATCCCCCGCAGGATGACGAAGAAGATGAAGGACACCACGATGGTCGGGCCGATCGACCAGACGATGGCGAGCCAGTAGTTGTCCACGGGGTCATCGTACGCGCGCCGGGTGGGAGAACGCCGCCTCCTCCCGAACCGGGCGGATGCCGCGGCATCCGGCCCGCTCTGCACAATCCGCGCCCGCGGCGCCCGCCCCTCGGCGCACCCCGCGAGGGTCGGGAGATGACCGAGATCGTGCGGGCCGCGGGTGCGGCGCAGTTCCTCTCCTTCGTGCCGCGGCTAGCGGGCATCACGCCCGCGCGGAGCGTGGTCGCGGTGCCGTTCACCGGGCGGCGCACGATGGGTCTGATGCGGCTCGACCTGCCCGGCGCGGGACGCGCCGGTGAACGGGCGTTCGCCGCGACCCTCGTCGGACTGCTGTGCCGCATCGAGGGGGCGACGGCCGCGGCGATCGTGATCTACGCAGACGAGGCGACGCGGGACGCGCCGCGCCGCCCGCTCGTGCGGGCGATCGAGCAGCGCATGGATGCCGCGGGCCTGCCCGTGCACGACGCACTGTGGGTCGGTGCCCGGCGCTGGGGCCGCTACGGCGACCCGTCTGTCGGCGGAGCGCGCGCCGAGGTGATGACGGGTGCGTACGAGGGCGGCCTCGCCGACGACGCAGTTCCGCCCGACCTCGAACGGCCATTCGTCGACGCCGTGCGACACGAGCTCGGCCGACCGATGGCCGTTCCAGCTGCGCTGCGCGACGATCTGCCCGCCTTCTTCGAGCGGATGCTCGCCGACGACGACGACGACCAAGATGCCGCGGCCATCGCAGCGCTCGTGTGGGCGCTGGATCGTCCGGCGCTGCGAGACGTGGGCCTGCTGACCTGGTGCGACGGCGTCGACCGCGGCGACCAGGCCGTGCGCGCGCAGCTCGACTGGGAGGCGGACGTGGCCTATCCGATGTCGCTCGCCCGGCGCATGTGGGGTGAGGGACCGCGCCCCGATCCGCCGCGGCTGCTGCGGGCGCTGGCGGTGGCCCGCCGGGCGGCGGCCGCCGCGCCGCCCACGCACCGCGCCGGCGCGCTCGCGACCTGCGCGTGGCTGTCGTGGGCGCTCGGGCGCTCGAGCCACGCCGACGGCTACGTGCGCGCGGCGCGGGAGCACGAGGCATCCCACGGACTCGCCGACATCGTCGGACGCTTCGTGGCCGCCGGGCACCTGCCCGACTGGGCGTTCCGCGGGCGCGCCGAACGCGCCCTCGCGGCCCGGGAGCCGGTTACTTGACGAGCGGGAAGAGGATCGTCTCGCGGATGCCGAGACCGGTGATCGCCATGAGCAGACGGTCGATGCCCATGCCCATGCCGCCCATCGGGGGCATGCCGTGCTCCATCGCCCGCAGGAACTCCTCGTCGATGCGCATCGCCTCATCGTCGCCGCGGGCGGCGAGCTTCGCCTGCTCGACGAACCGCTCCCGCTGGATGACCGGGTCGATGAGCTCGGAGTATCCCGTCGCGAGCTCGAAGCCGCGCACGTACAGATCCCACTTCTCGACGACCCCGGCGATCGACCGGTGCTCGCGCACGAGGGGGCTGGTGTCGATCGGGAAGTCCATCACGAAGGTCGGCCGGGTGAGCCCGCCCTTCACGAAGTGCTCCCACAGCTCCTCGACCCATTTGCCGTGCGTCTCGTGCGCGGGAGCGTCGACACCGGCGGCGGCACCGATCGCGCGCAACTCGTCGAGCGAGGTCGCGGGGGTGACCTCGCGACCCGCGGCGGCCGACAGCGAGTCGTACATCGAGATGCGGTCCCACTCGCCGCCGAGGTCGTAGACGGTGCCGTCGGCCCACGTGACAGTGGTGGAACCCGCCACGGCGACGGCCGCGTTCTGGATGAGCTCCTGGGTGAGGTCGGCGATACCGTTGTAGTCGGTGTAGGACTGGTAGGCCTCGAGCATCGCGAACTCGGGGCTGTGGGTCGAGTCCGCGCCCTCGTTGCGGAAGTTGCGGTTGATCTCGAACACCCGGTCGAGCCCGCCGACGACGGCGCGCTTGAGGAAGAGCTCGGGCGCGATGCGCAGGTAGAGCTCGGTGTCGAACGCGTTCGAGTGCGTCACGAACGGGCGGGCGCTCGCGCCGCCGTGCTGCACCTGCAGCATCGGGGTCTCGACCTCGATGAACTCGTGCGCCGAGAAGGTCTGCCGCAGGCTGGCATTCACTGTCGAGCGGGCGCGCACGGTGTGGCGGGCCTGGTCGCGCACGATGAGGTCGAGGAAGCGCGAACGCACGCGGGTCTCCTCGCTCAGCTCGGAGTGCAGGTTCGGCAGCGGCAGCAGCGCCTTCGCGGCGATCGCCCAGTCGGTGACCATGATCGACAGCTCACCGCGGCGGCTGGAGATGACCTCGCCCGAGACGAAGACGTGATCGCCGAGATCGACGAGCTCCTTCCAGCGCTGCAGCGCATCCTCGCCGACCGAGGCCAGCGACACCATCGCCTGGATGCGGCTGCCGTCGCCCGACTGCAGCGACGCGAAGCAGAGCTTGCCGGTGTTGCGGCTGAAGACCACGCGGCCCGCGACACCCGCGACCACGCCCGTCTGCGTGTCGGGCTCGAGCTCGCCGAACCGGGCGCGCAGCGCGGGGATGGTGTCGGTCACCGGAACCGTGACGGGATAGGCGCCGCCCGCGGCATCCGCTCGTTCGGCGATGAGCCGCTCACGCTTGGCGAGACGCACCGCCTTCTGCTCGAAGACATCGTCGTCGAACTCGTCGGCGGGCGCGGGCTGAGCGTGCTGCTCGGTCATGACGGGGGCTCCTCGGAAAGTCGCCGCCAAGTCTATCGGCGGCGGGAGCGCCCCTCAGGGGCGGGACCCGGACCCCGCGCCGCGCGGAACCCGACATCGTCGAACACCGCGCTCGCGCGGGCGCCGCGACGCACGTCCGCGCGCACGTTCAGCGGCCCGTCGGTGAACCCGCCACCGCGGAACACGCGCCCCGCGCCCGGGTCCTCCGGGTCGAACGGATCCCAGCACCACTCCCACACGTTGCCGAGGGTGTCGAACAGCCCGTGGAGATTCGGATGCCTCCCGCCGACGTCCGCGGGGGCGCGCAGCCCGTCGGCGGCGGTGTACGCGACCTCGGCGAGCGGGCCGTACTGCGCCGCCGGAGACCCCGCACGGCACGCGAACTCCCACTCGGTCTCGGTCGGAAGCCGGTAGCCGTCGGCGGTGCCGTCCCACCGCACCTCGTCGCCGTCGATCCGGTAGGCGGGGTCGAGCCCCTCCCACTCCGACGCCGCATTGCACCAGCGCACCGCCCGCTGCCAGCTCACCTCGACCGCGGGCCGGCGCGGATGCCGGGAAGGGACCCCGAGAAGCTCGGCGAGCTCCTCCTCGGTGACGGCGAACACCCCGATCTCGAACGGGGCCACCTCGACCGTCTCGCGGGCATGGCCCACCCGGCGTATCAGGGTGCCACCCTCGATCGCGGCGAGCTCGATGTCGCGCACGGGTCAGTCGCGATCGGCGTCGACCGGGGCGTCGTTGTGCTCGTCACCGGCGTCGCCTCGCACCTCGAGGGTCGGGGTGCGGTCGATCAGCGCCTGGTCGATGGTCGAGCGGACGAGTGCCGACAGGTACCGACCCGGGCTCTCGACGCCGACGGCGCTGAGCAGCCCGGTCGCCTGCCGCACGATCGAATCGGAGAACGCGGTCGCGGTGGCGATGGCCTCCGCGTAGGCGGGACGGTCGGCCTCCGCGACGACCACGGGTTCGCAGCCCATCTCGACGGCGAGCGCCTGGGCGATCGGCAGCACAGCCGCCGGCGCCGTCACCGCCGCGTACGCGGCCGCGAGCTGCTTCAGGTCTATCGAGGTGCCGCTGAACGAGATCGCCGGGTGCACAGCCAGCGGGATCGCCCCCGACCGCGCCGCGGGAGTGAGCACCTCGATGCCGTAGGCGGGGTCCGTGTGCAGCACGAGCTGGCCGGGCTGCCAGGCGCCGACCTCGGCGAGTCCCGCGACGAGGCCGGGCAGCTCCTCGTGCGGCACCGCGATCACCACGAGCTCGGCCCGACGCACCACGTCCTGCGTCTCAAGCACGGGAACCCCGGGCAGCACCGCGTCGACCCGGTCGGGGTCGGAGCCCGCCGTGATGCCGATCACCGCGTGACCCGCCCCACCGAGCGCCGCACCGATCACGGGGCCGACCCGGCCCGCGCCGATGATCCCGACGCCCAGGCGTCCGTCCCGTGCCGTGCTCATGCGTGCGACTCCTCCCGCTCTGTCGCGGCCGCCACCGTATCAGGTGCCGCCGCGCGGTCGGCGACGTCACCGGCGAGGGATGCCGCGGCATCCGCGTCGATCGCGCCGAGCCGCGTGCGCACGTGCCCGCGCACCGTCACCACCCGCACCCTCGCGACACCGAACGCGCGGTCGATCGGCCCCTGTGCGAGCTCGACCCCCTGCGCGCGACCGAGCGGGAACAGCGCCGCCGAGCGGGCGAGGAAACCGCGGCGGAAGGTCACCACGCGGGAACCGAGCGCGAACCCGTTGCGCCGCCACGCGAGGGGGCGCAGCAGTCGGGCGCGCCGAGGGGTCGTCGTGAAGCCGCCGGCGGCGCGGGCGTGCGCGGCATCCGTCATCGTGTCGAGCTCGTGCGCGCTCAGCCACGGCAGCAGCAGGGCGACCACGCGCTTCGCATCGTCGAGGGTGCCCACCGGCATCACCCGCGCGAACGCCTCGGCGCGCTGCTCGCCGTGGCGGGTGCCCGAGATGCGGGTGACGGTGACCGTCCACCAGCCCGTTCCGCGCCACAGCACCGACTGCGAGATCGCGACCGCGTGCACGCGCCCCGGTGGAATCGTCTCGGTCACGGTGGTCAGGACGCCGTACGTCACCCGCACGCCGTGCGGCGTCGGCACGATCGCGTAGCGCATCGCCCGCACCACGTGCCGCGCGGCATATCCGCCGTAGCCGAGGATGAACGGCAGCGCGAGGAACAGCCCCGGCGGGAACCACAGCGCGCCCGCCACGATCACCGCTGTCGACCCGATCAGCCACCACACCGTGTCGTCGCTGAGCACCTGCGCCCCGATGAGGCGCAGCGGTGTGACGTGCACGACCGACTCGCTGCGGTCGGGCGCGGCTGCCGCTGATCGGGCAACTGGGCCGGCGCCGCTCCTGGCTGGTGCTCTGCCAGGCCGGGCTGGCGG
>NZ_MEGA01000033.1:0-26943 GCF_001725695.1 Microbacterium sp. SCN 71-21 | reverse complement strand
GCCGGCGATCGCCCGCCGTCTCGCGACCGCCGGAGTCGGCGCCCCCGCTCCCCTGGTCGCGGTGCACGCGAACGAGGCGTCACCGTTCCCGTGGAGTCTCGTGCCGTGGTTCGACGGCGAGGCGGCGATCGACGTACCGCGCGGGGAGCGCGGGGCGTGGGCCGGCCCGCTCGCCGCGGGCATCGCCGCGCTGGGCGTGCCCGCGGCATCCTTCCCCGAGAATCCGTTCCGCGGAGTGCCTCTCGCGGCCCGGGACGCGTCGATTCGGGCGCGGCTGCGCGAGGCTCCGGTGTCGGCTGCCGAGCACGCACTTCTGGATGCCGCGTGGCACGACGCCCTCACGGCAGAACCGCACATCGGGCCGCCGGTGTGGCTCCACGGCGACCTGCACCCGGGCAATGTCGTGGTGCGGGGCGGGCGCCTGGTCGCGCTGATCGATTTCGGCGACCTCACCGCGGGCGACCCCTGCTACGACATCGCCGTCGGGTGGCTCGCGTTCTCGCCCGTCGACCGTGCCCGGTTCCTGGCGGAGGCGGGTGTCGACGAGGGGAGCCCGCTCGCCCTCCGGGCGCGCGGCTGGGCGGCGGCGTTCATCGCCGTGCTGCTGTGTGCGAGCGACGACAACCCGCGCTACGCCGCTGAGGCGCGCGCGGCCCTCGCCGACTTGGCGCGCTAGATGTGCCCGGCTCGCCGTGACGGCGCGCGAGATCTGGCCACCTCGCCCCGCGCCGCCGCGGAGAGACCTCTCGCCGTGGCGCTGCACCGCACGCAGGCGATCACACGAGCGCAGGAGAACGCCGCGGCATCCGTCCTGTTCTCGCCAGATCGCCTGTCTCCACGCACGGGACGCTGCCCGCACGAACGACGACGCCCCGCTCCGCCGCTGCGGAACGGGGCGTCTGACGGATGCCGCGGCTCAGGCCTCGCTCATCGCGGTCTGCGCCGCGAGCTCGGCCTGACCCTTGGCGGCATAATAGGCGGCGCGGGCCGCGTCACGGCGGGCCTGCTCGGCCTGGCCTGCGTCGAGGGTCTCCTGCGAGATCGGCACGCTCTCGACGTGGTTCACGCCGTGGTACTTCTCGATGTACGCGTCGAGCTCGGGGCCTGACTCCCACGAGGTGATGAGGCAGTAGCGGGGCTCGTTGCCGAGGTGGGTGGCGGCGTGCCACAGGCGCTGCGTGTCGATGATCAGCTGCGCGCCGGCCGGCAGCGCGATGCGCACCTCGCCTTCGGGATCGGTGCGGTTGTGACGCAGCACGAAGTAGCTCTCGGTGTCGTCGGTGAGGTTGAAGAACCCGCGCACGACCCAGCCGGTGCCGTCGGGGTTGAGGCGGTTGTTGTCGTCCTGGTGCAGGTTGTAGAGGCAGTCGCCGTAGCTGTTGGGCTGCAGCTCGATGATGCGGCAGCGGCCGACGTTCGCGCCCGGCTCGAGCGCACGCTCGGTGAGAGTCGGGGCGAGCTCCGTCTGGGCGGGGATCCACACGCCGTCCTTGTCGGTGCGCGGCGGCTTGTGGTTCCAGAAGCCGTTGCATTCGATCTCGCCGAAGGCGCTTGCAAGCGGTGCGAAGCGCGTGTCGCCCGACGACTTCCAGTCGACGTACTCGATGTCGAGCCACTCCTTGGGGTCGAGCGGCTTGTTGTAGCTGTCGAGAACGACGTAGCCGGTCTCTTCGAGCGCGGCGGAGGTGATGTAACCCATGAGGTGGTCAGCCTTTCGTCCAGGGGCCAGCGAAGTTTTAACAGGCCCGGCGCGGGTTAGCCTACCCTTGCCTCCTCCCACGACCCCGGGGGCGGGCCGGTAAAATCCCCCATCATGGGAGCAGCCAGAAACATCGAGGCATCCGCGGTCAACACCATCGACTGGCTGTCATCTCCCGGCACCAACATCGTGGTTCCGGTGTACCAGCGGCAGTACCGGTGGGACATCGGCGGGTGCGAGCAGTTGCTCGCCGATGTGCGCGCGGTCGCCGCAGCCGAACCCGGGCAGACCCACTTCATCGGCTCCGTGCTCTCCACTGCGTCGACCGACGCCGCCGACACCGAGCTCGTGCTGATCGACGGGCAGCAGCGCATCACGACCCTCATGCTGCTGGTGGCGGCACTCGCGCACACCGTGCGTGACACCGACCCTCCGCTCGCGGCCCAGCTGCGCCGCGTGCTGGTGCGGGCGGATGATCCGTCCCGCACGAAGCTGCGCCCCCACCGCGCGTGGGCGGAGGTGTTCGAGGAAGTCGTGCTCGACCGCCGTTCCCCCGACGACGCTGAGCGGGCGTCGCGCTTCGACGACAACTACGCGTTCTTCCGCAGCCGCATCGGCGTGCACGACGCCGCCGCGGTGTGGCGGGGTCTCACCCGGCTCGAGCACGTGGCGATCGCGCTCGGCGCCGAGGCGAACGCGCAGCAGACCTTCGAGAGCCTCAATTCCACGGGCGAGCCGCTGCGCGACCACGAGCTGATCCACAACTACGTGCTCATGGGACTCACGCGCGAGCAGCAGACCGAGATCGAAGACGACTACTGGCTGCCCATCGAGCGGGCCACCGGCGAGGCGATCGCGGCGTTCTGGCGCCACTACCTGATCATGACGACCGGGCGGGAGCTGGCGGCATCCGGTCATCGCTCGGTCTACGACGCGTTCCGGCAGCGGTTCCCGAGACTGGATGCCGCAGCCCTGCGTCGCCACGCAACAGAGTGGCGCGCGTTCGCCGAGATCTATCGTCGCCTGCTCGACCCGTCGCTCGAGCCGGACCCTGCGGTACGCACGCACACGGCGGGCATCGGCACGTTCGGCCGGGTGGCGTTCCCCCTCGCGATGCGGGCGATCGCCGACCACGGGTCGGGTCACCGCACCCACGCCGAACTGCTGACGACCCTGCAGAGCGTGGAGTCCCTGCTGCTGCGCCGCGAGATCGTCGGGGTGCCGAACGACCGCATCGTGGCGCGGCTGTGCCGTGCGCACAGCGAGGGCGAGTCGTCGCTCATCCACGCGGTCGCCCGCATCACCCCCTCGAACGAGCGGGTGCGCGTCGCGCTCAAGTTCGGCGATGTGCCGCATCCCGGCTACGTGCTGGGCCGGCTCGCCTCGCGCGACGGAGATCCGGACGTGATCGTCGACCACATTGCACCGCTCGCGCCGGGCGACGACTGGACGCCCGACGGCGTGCGCCTCTGGGGCGACCTGAGCGACGACGAGCAGAACGCCTATCGCGCCCTCGCCCAGAGTCTCGGAAACGTGGTGCTCCTCGAGGACGAGCTGGCGATCGAGGCGATCGATGCTCCCTATCCGACAAAGCGCCGCCTGCTCGGGTCGAGCGCCATCCCGCAGACGCGGGCGGTCGCCGAGATCGCCGAATGGTCGACGGCCGCGATCGCGCAGCGCACGGCAGAGCTCACCGCGGCGCTCGTCGCGACCTGGCCGCGCGCGGCGACGGGTGAGATCGACGACGACGGACTCACCCCGATCCTCGATGCGAAGCCTCGGCGCGGCTGGCCGCACGGCTGGGAGCGCGAGTTCTCCTATGTCGAGTACCGCGGCGAGCACTGGGAGGTGTACGACGTGCGTTACCTCTTCCATCGCATCATCACGCGACTCTGGGCCGATGACCGTGCCGCGGTCGTGCGGTTCACCGAGCGCAACGGCGGTCCGATCTTCTCCGAGCGGGCATGGAACGGCCAGTGGGACACGATCGACGCGACCCACCACCTCTACATGGGCTGGGACTCGACCTACATGCTGCGTGCCGTGCAGGACGTGCTGCTCGAGGCCGGCATCGCACCCGAGGTGTTCGTCAAGTACAGCTACATCGGCGCCGCGATGTGACGGATGCCGCAGCCCCGGGCCGCGGCATCCGAACTGTTCGACAGGCGTAGTCTAGTTACGACGCGCGAGCCGCACCGGCGACGCGGGCGCCGGCCCGTCGTGCACCCGCGCGCGGGCCTTCGGACTGTGACGCCTTGGAGGACGTGACGATGCGTGCTGTACGCCTGACGGCTTGGAAGACCTTCCCCACTCTCGAGGAGGTCGAGCGCCCCGAGCCCGGTCCCGGGGAGGTGCTGCTGAAGGTCGCCGGCTCCGGCGCCTGCCACAGCGATGTGTCGCTGTTCCACGACTTCGACGAGAGCACCGGCGTGTCGGGCCTCACCCCGCCGTACACCCTGGGCCACGAGACCTCGGGCTGGGTGGAGGCGGTCGGCGCCGGGGTCACCGGCTTCACCCCGGGTGACGCGTACCTCGTCTACGGACCCACCGGATGCGGCCACTGCCGCGCGTGCGTGCAGGGCGCGGAGACCTACTGCGAGAACGCGGCGACGCTGCCGTATCAGGGAATCGGCCTCGGTCGCGACGGCGGCATGGCCGAGTATGTGACGGTTCCGGCCGCGCACCTCGTGCCGCTCGGCGACGCCGATCCGGTCGCGGCCGCGCCCCTCGCAGACGCCGCCCTCACGCCCTATCACGCGATCCGGCTCGCGCTGCCGCAGTTGAACAAGGGCGGCGCGTTCGCCCTCGTCATCGGCCTGGGCGGACTCGGGCAGATCGCGGTGCAGATCCTGCGGGCTCTCACCGGTGCGACGATCATCGCGACCGACACCAAGGAGGACGCGATGACGCTCGCCGCCGAGCGTGGTGCCGTCACCGTCGCGGGCGGCGAGGGCCAGGCCGCGCGCATCCGCGAGCTCACCGGCGGGCGCGGTGTCGACGCCGTGTTCGACTTCGTGGGCGCGACTCCCACGATCGCGCTCGCACAGCAGAGCGTCGCGGTCGGAGGCCGCATCCAGGTCGTCGGCATCGCCGGCGGCACCGTGTCGTGGAACTTCTTCACGACGCCCTACGAGTCGGTCATCACGAACTCGTACTGGGGCACGGTGGCCGACCTTCACGACGTCGTCGAGATGTACCGGGCGGGTCAGATCACCCCGGATGTGCAGCGCTTCTCGCTCGACGACGCCCTCGAGGCGTACCACCTACTGCAGGACGGCAAGCTGTCCGCGCGCGCGGTCATCGTTCCGCACGCCTGAGCGCCGACACAGCGAGCGGGCGCCGGAGGGATCCGGCGCCCGCTCGTGCGTCTGCGGGTCAGTCGCGCGGGATGCCGAGCGCCGGCAGCACCACGTGGTCGATGACCGAGATGAGGAACTCGCGCGTGACCGGCTTACGCTCCATGAGCACACGGTGGGCGACCATCGCCGAACTGACGGTCGCGACGAGCTCGAGGTCGCGCCCGTCGGGGATCTCCCCACGGTCCTTCGCGCGCTGATAGAGGAAGCGGTTCGCGGCCGCGCGCGGCTCGACCAGTGCGTCGTGCGCGGCGTCGGCGAGCTCGGGAGAGCGCGAGAGCATCGAGACGATGCCCGCCATGATCTGCAGCTTGCGTTCGCCGTCTTCGATCGACGGAGCCTTGATCATGGCGACGAGGTCACCGCGCAGCGTGCCGGTGTCGGGCAGTGAGTCCTGGTCGTACGCGCCGCGCTTCATGCAGGCGACGGCGTCGATGACGAGCTCGGCCTTCGAGGGCCAGCGGCGATAGAGCGTGGCCTTGCCCGCGCGGGCCCGCGTGGCGACCATGTCGACCGTCATGCCGTCGTAGCCGGTCTCGGCGAGCACCTCGAGGGCGGCGTCGAGGATCTCCGGGTCGCGCGTGTGATCGCGCTTGCGGCCGGGCTTCACACCCTCGACATCGGACAGGTCGGGCTCGGCGAGGACGGGGTCGACGAGATCCAGCGGCGTCATCGCAGCGGTCTCCTTTCGCGGGGGTGTCCTCACAGTGTACGTCGAATCGGTACGAAAGAGTTCTAGAACTTTTCATTTCCGGAACGCCTCAGTTCCGTATAGAGTGACCGTCATGACTTCCCCCACCGCGACCGCCCCGGCCGCCTCCACTCCCTCGGCTCCCTCGTCGCGCCGCTGGCTGACTCTCGTCATCGTCGGCCTCGCGCAGCTCATGGTGGTGCTCGACTCGACGGTCGTGAACATCGCCCTCCCCTCCGCCCAGGCCGACCTCGGCTTCTCCGACGGCGACCGCCAGTGGGTCATCACGGCCTACTCGCTCGCCTTCGGTGCACTGCTGCTGTTCGGCGGTCGCATCTCCGACCTGATCGGCCGCAAGCCGGCGTTCATCATCGGCCTGGTCGGGTTCGCCGCGGCATCCGCTCTCGGTGGCGCAGCCCCCACCTTCGAGGTGCTGGTCGCCTCGCGCGCCCTGCAGGGAGCGTTCGGCGCACTGCTCGCCCCGACGGCGCTGGCCGTGCTCACCACGACCTTCACGATCCCGCGCGAGCGGGCGCGCGCGTTCGGAGTGTTCGGTGCGATCGCCGGCGCCGGGGGCGCCGTGGGCCTGCTCCTCGGCGGGTTCCTCACCGAGAAGCTCGACTGGCGCTGGAACCTCTACATCAACGTGTTCATCGCCATCGTCGCGATCGTGGGCGTCATCGTCTTCGTCGGCCGCATCGAGCGTCACGGTCCGCGTCCGAAGCTCGATGTGCCGGGCACCATCCTGGTGTCGGCGGGTCTGTTCGGCATCGTCTACGGCTTCGCCAACGCCGAGACCGACGGCTGGGACTCGCCGCTTGCGTGGGGCGTGCTCACCGCCGCGGGCGTCTTCCTGATCGCGTTCGTGCTGTGGCAGCGCCGCGCGTCGCACCCCCTCCTGCCCCTGACGATCGTGCTCGACCGCAACCGCGCAGCCGCCTACCTCTCGATTCTCATCGCGGGTGCGGGCATGTTCGGGATCTTCCTGTTCCTGACCTACTTCCTGCAGGGTTCGCTGAAGTTCACTCCCATCCAGACCGGCCTCGGCTTCCTGCCGATGGTCGTGATGCTGGTGATCGCCGCGCAGCTGTCGACCAACCTGCTGCTCCCCCGCCTCGGCGCGAAGGTGATGGTGCCGTTCGGCATGGTCCTGGGAGTGATCGGGATGCTGCTGCTCACCCGCCTCTCGCTCGACAGCACCTATGCGGCCGACGTGCTGCCGGCGCTGCTCGTTCTCGGGTTCGCGATGGGCTCGATCATGCCCGCCTCGATGCAGACAGCGACGCTGGGCGTCGACCGCCACTTCGCGGGCGTCGCCTCGGCGATGGTGAACACGAGCCAGCAGGTCGGCGGATCGATCGGTACGGCGCTCCTGAACACGATCGCGGCCACTGCCGTGACGAACTACATCGCCGCGCAGACGGTGCGCACGCCCACGCTCGGCGAGTCGGCGGCGATCGCGGGCTACCAGGCGGCCTACGTGTCGGGCGCGATCTTCTTCGCGGTCGGCGCGGTGCTCTCGGTGCTGCTGTTCCGTCGCAAGGGCCGCGGCACGTCGGTCGCGACGGTCGCCGACCCCGACGCGCTGCCGGTCGCCGCGCACTGATCTCGAACACCGATGCCCCATCGGTCGCTGCGGCTCCGCCGCGCGACCGATGGGGCGTCGTCGTGTGTTCGGCGTGAGTAGTGTGGGCCGCGCGGCCCGCACCTCGAGCCGACCCGAGAAGGAGGCATCCGATGGACATGAAGCTCGAACTCGTCCCGATCCCGGTCTCCGACGTCGATCGCAGCATCGCCTTCTACCGGGATGTCATCGGCTTCCACCTCGACCACGATGTGAGCCCGCGGGAGGGCATGCGCATCGTGCAGCTCACCCCGCCGGGTTCGGCGTGCTCCATCGCGTTCGGCACCGGCTTCGGGCTCCCCACGCCCGATGAGTCGGTGATCACGGGCCTTCACCTCGTCATCGACGACGTCGCTGCGGCCCGCGACGAACTTGTCGCGCGAGGGGCGACCGTGAGCGGCATCGACGACATGGGCGGGGTGCTGTACGCGCACTTCCGCGATCCCGACGGCAACTCCTGGTCGCTGCAGGAGATCCGCGTCGGCGCCCGCCCCTAGGAGCGAAGCGCGCGCACCATGCTCTGCAGGGCGCCGAAGGCCGCGACCTGTTCGGGGTCGGTCATGCCCACCAGCATCCGCTTCTCGACGCCTCTCACCGCGATGGATGCCGCGGCCAGCCGCTCGCGACCGAGCTCGGTCAGTTGCGCCGGCAGCGCCTTGCCCACTGCGGCCTCAGCCGGCCGCACCACCGACCCATCGCGTTCGAGAGCCTGCAGCAGCACGTTCATCGACTGACGCGTGATGAACGCGCCGCGGGCGAGCTCGGAGTTCGAGAGTCCGGGCCGCTGCGCGAGCAGTTCAAGGCAGGAGTAGTGGGTGACGGTCATGCCGTGCGGGCGAAGTGCGTCCTCCATGGCGGCGCGCAGCGCGCTGGCCGCCTGTTTGAGCAGGTATCCCAGCGATGTGTCGAGGTCGATCGCCTCACCGGCTTGACTCATGTCAGTATTCTGACATACTCTCGGGCATGTCAGAAATCTGACACCAGATCGAAGGAGCACCCATGCCCGTCACCGGCCCCGATTTCGTCTCGCTGCAGGTGCGCGACCTCGACGCATCGCAGGCGTTCTACGAAGGCTTCCTCGGCCTCGAACGCTCCCCCGCAGGTCCGCCGCACGCCGTCGTCTTCACGACGACCCCCATCGCCTTCGCCTTGCGCGACCTGGTCGCCGGCACCGATCTCGACAGCGTCGCCCAGCCGGGTCTCGGCGTCGCGCTCTGGTTGCACGCGACCGGGGTGCAGGAGATCCATGACGCCCTGGCAGCCGCCGGCCACCCCATCGTCACCGCACCGTTCGACGGACCCTTCGGCCGCACGTTCACGTTCGCCGACCCCGACGGATACCACGTCACGCTGCACGACCGCGGCTGAGTCTCGCCGCACACAGCAAGAAGCCCGGATGCTCCGCGAGATGCGGACTTCCGGGCTTCTTCGTCTTGCTGGGGTACCTGGACTCGAACCAAGAACAACTGAACCAGAATCAGCCGTGTTGCCAATTACACCATACCCCAAGGGGGTGAACGACCTCAGTCGCACCGAGGGTCGAGTCTACCCGACGCCCTCCCCGCGCGCCAATTCGCGGCACGCCGGTGGCGGTCAGCCGATCCGCTGCACGAGCGCATCGAGGCGGGCGATGGTGGCCTGCTTGCCAAGCAGCTCCATCGACTCGAACAGCGGCGGCGACACCCGGCGACCGCTCAGCGCGACGCGCAACGGGCCGTAGGCGACTCGCGGCTTGAGGCCGAGGCCGTCGACGAGCGCGGTCTGCAGGGCGTCTTGCACGGATGCCGCGTCGAACCCCTGCTCGGCGACCTCCTCGAGTGCACCGACCGACGCGACCAGCACCTCGCCGGCGTTCGCCGGAAGCCCCGCGAGGGCGTCGTCCTCGTAGGTGACGGAGTCGGTGAACAGGAAGCCGAGGAGGCCCGGCACGTCGCCGAGCACCTGCACGCGCTCCTGCACGAGGGGTGCCGCGGCGGCGATCAGCGCGGTCTCCGCGGGGGTCGGGGCATCCGAGATGACACCGGCGTGCTGCAGGTACGGCACGATGCGGGCGGCGAAGTCGTCGGGGGCGAGCAGGCGGATGTGGTCCCCGTTGATCGACTCGGCCTTCTTCTGGTCGAAGCGGGCCGGATTCGGGTTCACGTCGGCGATGTCGAACGCGGCGGTGAACTCCTCGAGCGAGAACACGTCGCGGTCGGCGGCGATCGACCAGCCGAGGAGCGCCAGATAGTTCAGCAGGCCCTCGTGGATGAAGCCGCGCTCGCGCTGCAGGAACAGGTCGGCCTGCGGGTCGCGCTTGGAGAGCTTCTTGGTGCCTGTCTCCCCGAGCACCAGCGGCATGTGGCCGAAGCGGGGCACGAAGTCGGTGACGCCCGCCTGGATGAGTGCGTCGTACAGCGCGAGCTGGCGCGCGGTCGACGGCATGATGTCCTCGCCGCGGATGACGTGGGTGATGCCCATGAGCGCGTCGTCGACCGGGTTCGTGAACGGATAGAGGAACTTGCCGCCCGCCCGCACGATGACGAAGTCGGGGAAGGATCCGGCCGGGAACGTCACCTCGCCGCGGATCAGGTCGACGTAGGTCAGGTCGGTGTCGGGCACCCGCAGCCGGAACGCCGGCTCGCGCCCTTCGGTGCGGAAGGCCTCGCGCTGCGCGTCGGTGAGGTCACGGTCGTGGTTGTCGTAGCCCAGCTGCTTCGCGCGGCCGGCCGCCTCGTTGCGCGCGTCGATCTCCTCGGGAGTCGAGTAGCTCTCGTACACGAGCCCGGTGGCGACGAGCTTCGTCAGCACGTCCTCGTAGATCGCGGTGCGCTCAGACTGCCGATACGGCGCGTGCGGGCCGCCGACCTCGACGCCCTCGTCCCAGTCGATCTTGAGCCAGGTGAGCGCGTCGACGAGCTGGCGGTAGCTCTCCTCGCTGTCGCGCGCGGCATCCGTGTCCTCGACGCGGAAGATGAGCTTGCCGCCCGTGTGACGCGCATAGCCCCAGTTGTAGAGGGCCGTGCGCACCATGCCGACGTGCGGAAGGCCGGTCGGCGAGGGGCAGAACCGCACCCGAACGTCGGGTCCGGCGGCGGTCGTGGTGGCGGGGTGCGGTGCGGAAGACATCGCCGTCCAGTCTAGTTCGCCGGGCCGTCGCCGCCCGAGGCCACCGCCGCCGTCACCTCGGCGATCGCGGCGAGCACGGCGGCGACCGCCGGCACCCGGTCCGCGCCGTGGGCGGTGACGGTGTGCAGCGTGCGCTGCTCGGTTGCGGGCAACGGCACGGTCACGATGCCCGGCAGCGCCGGGAAGGATGCCACGGCCAGCCGCGGCAGCGTCGCCACCCCGATCCCCTGCGCGACGAGGCCCTCCACGGCCACGAAGTTGTCGGTCTCGAACGTGATGCGCGGCACGAACCCCGCACGGTCGCAGAGCTCGAGCAGGTGTCCGCGGCACTGCGGGCAGCCGGCGATCCAGTCGTCGGACGCGAGGGACGCGACATCGACCGTCGCGTGCGCGGCAGCGGGGTGGGTCGCGGGCAGCACCGCGATCATCGGCTCGACGGCGATCTCCCGCACCGACAGCCCCTGGGCGCTCGCCCGATGCGGATCATCGCGGTCACCCGGGTAGCTGAACGTGAGCGCGATGTCGGCACGGTCGTCGCGCACGGCCTCGACCGCCGCGGGCGGCTCGGCCTCGACGTAGGTGACCGTCACGCCCGCGACCGTCTCGGCGAGCCGGGCGAGCAGCCGCGGCACGACCGTGGGCGACGCCGACGGGAAACCGACCAGGCGCACGCGTCCCGACTTCAGCCCCCGCAGCTCCGCCAGCTCCCCCGCCGCCGCCTCGAGCGCTGTCGTCACGGTCGGCGCATGCCGGGCGAGCACGCGCCCCGCCTCCGACAGTCGCACACGCCGCCCCACCCGCTCGACCAGCGGCACGCCCAGCCGGGATTCGAGCGCCTTGAGGTGCTGGCTGACCGCGGGCTGACTGTAGCCCAGCGCGGCGGCGGCCGCGGTGATCGATCCGGTGTCGGCGATCGCCTTCACGAGGCGCAGCGAGTGCGCGTCGAAGCCGGGATCGGGGGTGGGGAGCGACATCCTCGAATCATAAACGGATCGCATGTTTTCGATCCACAACATGTCCTAGACGAATGGATGCCTCCCTGTCACGCTGGAGACATGGCACCCGCGACACTCTCCCCCGCGCTGACGATCGCCGACGCGCGCGCGGAGTTCGCGGGCGGTCGCGGCTACCTCGCCGCGTGCACCACCGGGCTGCCGCCCCGGGCGTCGCGCGATGCGCTGCGCGCCGACCTCGACGCCGCGTATTCCGGACAGCCCGACCTCGCCCGCTACGAGCTCGCGGTCACCGAGACCCGCCGCCACGCCGCGACGCTGCTCGGCGTCGGCGCCGACCGCATCGCCCTCGGGTCGCAGACGTCCGTACTCGCGGCGCTCATCGCCGCCGCGGTGCCCGACGGCGCCGAGGTGCTGTGCGTCGAGGGCGACTTCTCCTCGATCGTGATGCCGTTCGTGCACGCCGGGCGCGGCATCCGCGTGCGGTCGGTGCCGCTCGCGCGCCTCGCCGACGAGGTGCGCGGTGACACCGCTCTCGTCGCGTTCTCGCTCGTGCAGTCGGCCACGGGAGAGATCGCGGATGCCGCCGCGATCACCGCCGCGGCCCGCCGCCACGGCGCGCGCACGCTCTGCGATGCGACACAGGCGCTCGGCTGGCTGCCCGTCGACGGCGGCGCGTTCGACGCCCTGATCTGCCATACCTACAAGTGGCTGTGCGCACCGCGCGGTGTCGCTGTGCTCGCCGTCTCCGCCGGGTTCCAGCCGCACATCCCCGCCCGCCAGGCGGGATGGTGCGCCGGCGAGGACCCGTGGACCTCGTGCTACGGCAGCCAGGTCTCCCTCGCCGCCGATGCGTCGCGCTTCGACGTCTCCCCCGCCTGGCAGGCGTTCATCGGCGCCGCGCCGGCGCTCGCCCTGTTCGCCGGGCTCGATCCGGCGGCTCTCCACGCGCACACCCGCACGCTCGCCGACGCGTTCCGCGCCCGCCTCGAGCTTCCCGCGACCGGCAGCGCGATCGTCACGTGGGCCGACCCGACCGGGTGCGACCTCGCACGCCTGAATGCAGCCGGCATCACGGCCTCGGGACGCGCCGGTCGCGCCCGGGTCGCGTTCCACGTGTTCAACGACGCCGACGACGTCGAGCTCGCCGCGCGCGCGCTCGGTCGCTGACCTGCTCGCCGAGCTCCGGCAGCGACGCACGTCGGGCGGCGCGTCGAGCCGTCGAACGACGCGCCCTCGCCGACCTCAGGCGTTGCGTGCGGTGTTGCGCAGCACGCCGAGACCGGTGATCTCGACCTCGACGGTGTCGCCCGCGTTAAACGGACCGACGCCCGCCGGCGTGCCGGTGAGGATCACATCGCCCGGCAGCAGCGTGAACGCCGCCGACGCGTAGGCGATGATGTCCGGCACCGAGTGGATCATGTCGGTCAGCGGGGCATCCTGCGCCACCTCGCCGTTGAGCCGGGTCTGCACCCGCGCCGAGGCGATGTCGAACTCGGTCTCGATCGCCGGACCGAGCGGGCAGAACGTGTCGAAGCCCTTCCCGCGCGTCCACTGGCCGTCGGAGTACTGGATGTCCCGCGCGGTGACGTCGTTGCCGACCGTGTACCCGAACACGTAGTCGAGCGCCCGCTCGGCGGGGACATTCTTCGCGATGCGGCCGATCACGACGGCCAGCTCGCCCTCGAAGTCGGTGCGCTCGGACTGCGGCGGACGAACGATCGAATCCCCCGGGCCGATGACCGCGGTGTTGGGCTTCAGGAACAGCAACGGCGCCGCCGGCGCCTCACCGCCCATCTCCGCCGCGTGGTCGTGATAGTTCTTCCCCACGCACACGACCTTCGACCGCGGAATCACCGGAGCCAGCAGCGCCGCGTCGGCGAGCGGCACGCGCTCCCCCGTCGTCTCGAACCCGGCGAACAGCGGGTCGGCGGCGAGCACGACGAGCTCGCCCTCGTCGACGATGCCGTAGCGGATGGCGTCCTGGTGGCTGAAACGGGCGATCTTCACCCCGTCAGCCTAGTCAGCGCACGAACGCCGACGGCGGGCGCGCGGTGGATGCCGCGGCCCGCCGTCGTGACGGTGAGAGATGCTCAGTCGTCGAGGCGCAGCATCCAGCCGTGCGTGTCCTCGCGACGTCCGTACTGGATGTCGGTGAGCACCTGGCGGATCTCCATCGTGAGCGCGCCCGCCGGGGCGTCGGGGTCGCCGATGGTGTACTCCTCGCCGATGAGCTGGCCGATCGGCGTGATGACGGCGGCCGTGCCGCACGCGAACGCCTCGACGATCTCGCCCGAGTCGACGCCCTCGCGCCACTCGTCGATCGCGACCTGGCGGATCTCCGCCTCGTGACCGAGATCGCGCGCGACGGTGAGCACCGAGTCACGGGTGATCGAGGGCAGGATCGAGTCGGACTCCGGCACCAGCAGGCTGCCGTCGCGTCGCACGAACACGACGTTCATGCCGCCGAGCTCCTCGATGTAGCGGCCCTCCGCGGCATCCAGGTAGAGCTCCTGCGCGCAGCCGTGGGCGGCCGCCTTCTCGTGCGGGAGGAGGCTCGCGGCATAGTTGCCGCCGGTCTTCGCCGCACCGAGACCACCGCTGCCCGCACGGGAGAACTCGGTCTCGAGCCAGATCTTCACCGGCGCGATGCCACCGTGGAAGTAGGCGCCCGCGGGGCTCGCGATCACGTAGTACGCGACCTTCTTCGCCGCGCGCACGCCCAGGAAGGCCTCCTTCGCGAACATGAAGGGGCGCAGGTACAGGCTCGTCTCGGGAGCCGACGGCACCCAGTCGCCGTCGACCGCGATGAGCTCACGCAGCGACTGCACGAAATACTCCGTGGGAAGCTCCGGCAGGGCCAGCCGACGGGCCGACGCGCGCAGCCGCGCCGCGTTGCGATCGGGGCGGAACGTGCGGATCGATCCGTCGGCCCAGCGGTAGGCCTTCAGCCCCTCGAAGATCTCCTGCCCGTAGTGCAGCACGGATGCCGCGGGGTCGAGCGAGATCGGACCGTACGGCTGCACGCGGGGGCGGTGCCAGCCGCCGCCGGCCGACCAGCAGATGTCGACCATGTGGTCGGTGAACTTCTGGCCGAATCCGGGGTTCGCGAGGATCTCCTCGCGGGCCGCGGGAGAGGCGGCGGCGAGGTTCTTCGTGACGGCGAAGTCGAGGGGGGCGAGAGCGGTGTCGTTCGTGTCGGTGAGAGTCATGTCACATCCTGGAATGCTCGGCGCGAAGCGCGCGGTGCTGTCAGGTTACGCCTGCAGGTGCGCGGCGATCGCGTCGCCGATGGCGGAAGTCGTGCGGGGGGCGTCGGAGCGCGAGGCGATGTCGGCCTCGACGGCGCGGGTGACGCGGGTGGCCTCCGTGGTGAGCCCGAGGTGATCGAGCAGCAGCGCGACGGAGAGGATCGCGGCCGTGGGGTCGGCCTGCTGGGTGCCGGCGATGTCGGGGGCCGAACCGTGAACGGGCTCGAACATCGACGGGAACGCACCGTCGGGGTTGATGTTCCCCGAGGCGGCGAGACCGATGCCGCCGGTGATGGCCCCGGCCAGGTCGGTCAGAATGTCGCCGAAGAGGTTGTCGGTGACGATGACGTCGAAACGGGACGGGTTCGTGACCAGGTGGATCGTGGCCGCATCGACGTGCATGTAGTTTACGGCGACCTCGGGGTGCTCCGCGCCGACCGCGAGCACGAGCCGGTGCCAGAGGGACCCGGCGTTGACGAGCACGTTGGTCTTGTGCACGAGGGTGAGCTTCTTGCCCCGTCGTTCGGCGAGGTCGAACGCGTAGCGGACGACCCGTTCGACACCGTACGCGGTGTTCACGGATGTCTCGTTCGCGACCTCGTGCGGCGTGCCGCGGCGGATCGCCCCGCCGTTGCCGACGTAGGGGCCTTCGGTGCCTTCACGCACCACGACGAAGTCGACCTCGCCCGGGTCGCGCAGCGGCCCCGGCACGCTCGGGTAGAGCGTCGACGGGCGCAGGTTCACGTAGTGGTCGAGCTCGAACCGCAGCTTCAGCAGCAGCCCTCGCTCGATGTTCGCGTCCTTCAGGCGAGGGTCGCCGGGAACACCGCCGACAGCTCCGAGCAGAATGGCGTCGTGCCCCGCGATGGCGGCGAGGTCGGCGTCGGTGAGGGTGTCGCCGGTCTCGAGGTAGCGCGCCGCCCCGAGCGAGAAGCGCGTCTTGTCGAAGACGACCTCGCTGCCGGCCGTGACGGCGTCGAGCACCTTCTCGGCCTCGGCGACGACCTCGGGGCCGATGCCGTCACCGGGGATGACGGCCAGCTTCACGACGCGCGACATTGCTCTCCTCGCGGGTAGGGCAGCGCTGCGGCTCGTCAGTGATCCGACCGTCCCGCGCTGCGGGTCGATCCCAGCGTAGTGGCCGCCACGACGGCGGCCACGACGACGAGCGCGGCCCCGATGAGCGCCGTCACGAAGGCTCCCTGGTCGAAGGCGGATGCCGCGGCATCCTGCAGCGCCTGACCGACCGCGGCGGGCAGGTCCCCCGCCGCGTGCACGGCCCCGGCAAGCGTCTCGCGTGCGGCGACGGCGACGTCGTCGGGCACGCCGACCGGCACCACCAGGTGCGCGCGGTAGAGCGCCGTGAGCACGCCACCGAGCACCGCGGTGCCGAGCACGGCACCCAGCTCGTAGGCCGTCTCGGAGACGGCACTCGCGGCACCCGCCTTGGCGGCCGGGGCACTCGAGAGGATGAGCTCGTTCGAGACGGTCTCGGCCGCGCCGATGCCGGCACCGAGGCTCGCGAACGCGCCGATGAGCACCGCGAGCGACCCGGACTCCGTGGCGAACGCGACGGCCACGTAGCCCGCGAACGCGAAGACGAGCGCGACCGGCACGACCACCCGGGCGGGGGCGCGCATCGCTATCGGCACGACGATGAGCCCCGCCGCGATCATCACGGCGAGTCCGGGCACGAGCGCGAGGCCCGCCTCGATCGGCGAGAGCCCCACGATCAGCTGCAGGTGCTGAGCGACGAAGAACAGGAATCCGACGAGGGCGACGACACTGAGGAGGTTCACGATGAGCGCGCCCGAGAAGGTTCCCGAGCGGAACAGTCGCATGTCGAGCATGGGGCGCTCCGCGCGCAGCTGCCGGCGCACGAACAGCGTGCCGGCCGTGAGACCGACGACGACGAGCACGAGCGGGACAGTGCCCACGCCGTGAACGGCGGTCTCCTTGATGGCCCACACGATCGGCACGGTCGTCGCCATCGACAGCACGATGCTCACCGGGTCGATGCGACCGGGCCGCGGGTCGCGGCTCTCGGGCACGAGCAGCGGCGCGAACACCAGCAGCGGGATGAGCACGGGAACGGCCATCAGGAAGACCGAACCCCAGGCGAAGTGCGACAGCAGCACGCCGCCGACGATCGGCCCGAGCGCGGCACCCGCGGAGAACATCGACGCCCACACCGCGATCGCGAGGCGCCGCTGGTCGCGGTGAGTGAAGATGCTGCGCAGCAGCGACAGCGTCGAGGGCATCAGCATGGCCCCGAACACGCCCATCAGGGCGCGGCCGGCGATCAGCAGCTCCGCCGACGGCGCGAACGCGGTCACTGCGGAGACGGCGGCGAAGCCGGTGGCGCCGATGAGCAGCATCCGTCGCCGGCCGAACCGGTCGCCGAGCGTACCCATCGTCACGAGGAAGCCGGCGAGCACCAGCGGATACACGTCGACGATCCACAGCTGCTGCACGGCCGTGGGGCCGAGCTGCAGGGAGATGTCGGGCAGCGCGAAGCTCAGCACGGTGTTGTCGACCGAGATGAGCAGCACGGGCAGCATCAGCACGACGAGCGCGGCCCAGCCGCGCCATCCCACCCGCTTCCCCTGCTCGTCGGCCAGGCGGATCTCTTCAGTCAGTGTCATCATTTCTATACCGTCCAGTTGGTATAGTAACAGAGTGCCGGATGCCTCCTCACTACCCTGGAACGCATGAGTCGCCCTCCCCGCGCCCGCGAGAGCGTGCTCGACGCCTACGAAGACGTCGTGATCGCCGACGGCCCGGCCGCCGCCACGATGGACGCCGTCGCCCGCGCCGCCGGCGTCTCGAAGGGGGGCCTGCTCTACCACTTCGCGTCGAAGGACGCCCTGCAGTCCGCCGTGATCGAGCGGATGTCCTCCCGCGGCGTCGCCGAGATGGCGGATGTCGCAGCCTCCCCCGTCGGCGCGATCGCCGCGTTCATGCGGTCATCGATCATGCACAACACGCCGTTCGACCGCACGATCGTCACCGTGTCGCGCCTCGCGCAGAACGGCGACGCCGTGGCATCCGACGCCCTCCGACGCCTGCGCGACGTGTGGGAGGAGACCCTCCGCCCCCACACGCGCGACGAGACCGCACTGCAGCTCGTGATGCTCGTCAGCGACGGGCTCTACTTCAACAACGCGCTCTCGACCGGCTCCGTGCCCGGACCCGACCTCGACGACGACGCCCTCGCGGCGCTCATCGCCCTCGTCGAGCGCAGCGCCGTCTGAGCCGGCGCGCTCAGACCTCGGTCAGCGAGAGCTCGCGGAAGAGGTCGGCCTGGATCGCACCGCTGACCTCGGCGAGGATCTCGTCGGGAACCGGCGAGTCGACCGTCAGCACCGCGAGAGCCTGGCCACCCGCCGAACGACGTGCGATCTGCATGCCCGCGATGTTGATGCCCGCCTCGCCGAACTTCTGCCCGTAGACAGCGACGATGCCGGGGCGGTCGGTGTAGAGCATCACGATGTGGTGCTCGGCGATCGGCACCTCGATGTCGTAGTCGTTGATGCCGATGATCTTCTCGACCATCTTCGTGCCCGAGAGGGTGCCGGCGACCGTCAGGGTCGAGCCGTCGGCCAGCGCGGCGCGCAGCGTCGTGGTGTTGCGGTAGTCCTTCGAGTCGGGCGAGGTCGTCAGCGAGATCTCCACCCCGCGCTGCTGCGCGAGCAGCGGAGCGTTGACGTACGAGACGTTGTCGCTCACGATGCGCGAGAAGTACCCCTTCAGCGCGGCCAGCTCGTAGACCTTCACGTCGTAGGCGGCGAGCTCGCCGCGCACGTCGAGGTCGATGCGCGTGACGGCGCCGGTCGCGAGGCCCGCGAGGATCTGACCGAGCTTCTCGACGAGCGCGATGCCGGGGCGCACGAACGGGTCGATCACGCCGCCGGCGACATTCACCGCGTCGGGCACGAGGTCGCCCTCGAGGGCGAGCTTGACCGACTTCGCGACCGAGACGCCCGCCTTCTCCTGGGCCTCATCGGTCGACGCGCCGAGGTGGGGCGTCACGACGACGTTCGGGAGCGCCGTGAGGGCGGCCGCCACGGAGCCCTCCTTCGGCGGCTCGGCCGTGAAGACGTCGAGGCCGGCGCCGGCGATCTCCCCGGTCGACAGCGCGTCGAACAGCGCCTGCTCGTCGATGAGCCCGCCGCGGGCGACGTTGACGACATACGCCGTCGGCTTCATGCGACGCAGCTGCTCGACGCCGATCATTCCGGTCGTCTCGGGCGTCTTCGGCATGTGGATCGTCACGAAGTCGCTCTGCTCGAGCAGCTCGTCGAGGGTCACGAGGGTCACGCCGAGCTGCTGCGCACGAGCGCTCGTCACATACGGGTCGTACGCGACGACGTTCACCCCGAACGCCTGCACGCGCGCCGCGATCAGCGCGCCGATGCGGCCGAGACCGATGATGCCGAGGGTCTTCTCGTACAGCTCGACACCCGTGTACGACGAGCGCTTCCACGCGCCGCCGGCGAGCGACGCGTGAGCGGCGGGGATGCGCCGCGCGAGCGAGAGGATGTGGCCGATCGTGAGCTCGGCCGCCGAGATGATGTTCGAGGTCGGCGCGTTCACGACCATGACGCCCGCGGTCGTGGCCGCCTTGATGTCGACGTTGTCGAGACCGACACCCGCGCGAGCGATCACCTTGAGCTGAGGGGCCGCGGCGATCGCCTCGGCGTCGAGCTTCGTCGCCGAGCGCACGAGCACGGCGTCAACGTCGGCGAGGGCGGGCAGCAGCGCCGAGCGGTCGGCGCCGTCGACATGGCGCACCTCGAAGTCGGGGCCGAGAGCCTCGATCGTGGCGGGAGAGAGTTCTTCGGCGATGAGCACGACGGGCTTCGTCACGGGGTGGATCCTTCGGCGTTTCCGGGAGCGCGCGCGGCGCAGGACGAGCGCGCAGCGGCTCCGCAGGTCGCACGGCGCAGTGAGCGCCAGCCTATCGCGCCGGGCGATGCCGCTCCGACCGTGTGACGGGCTCGCAGAGCGTCAGGAACCCAGCAGCTGCGCGCCGTAGGCCGCCGCGTAGCCCAGTACGTTCACCCAGAACACCGCCGTGACACCGAGCCCGGTGAGCAGGATCGCCGCGAACGGCAGCAGCCGCCGACGCCAGCCGATCGCGAAGGCGATCGCGAAGGCGATCGCGGGGAACACGACGGCGAGGATGAGCACGAACCAGCCGTAGCCGTTCAGACCGAGCGGACCCGACGCCTGCGAGATGAGGAAGCCCACCGCCGCCCACACGGCGTACGCGTAGAACAGACCGAAGAACGCAGAGACCGTGGCCACGAGCCACACCGGCAGCGCCGCACGGCGGCGAGGAGCGGCATCCGTCGTCATGACCCCACCGCCCCGACCATCACGAACGGCCACGGCACGAGCAGCGCCGCCCCGGCGATCAGCAGCACGAGGCGCAGCCAACTGCGCGAGCGCGCCGTCAGCCACGACGTGACGAAGAACCAGATCGCGGGCGTGGCCACCGCCAGCCACATCGCCACCGCGTAGGCGACCGGGTCGACCAGCACGTCGGCGACCGTGCGCAGGCGCAGCCCCCCGATGATCCAGCCGATCGTCCAGAGCGCGTACACGCCGCCCAGCACGCCCACTGTCACGAGCATCGCGTTGCCCATCGGCGCGGGGCCCGCCGCGACTGCGTCGCCGGCGGCATCCGCCGTCTCGACCTCGTCGCTGCCCTTGCCGACCGCGGCGAACCCCTCGGGGAGGGTCGCCTTCGCGGGCGCGGCGGGGGACGGAGCGGATGCCGCACGAGGAGCGGACTGCGAGACGCCCGACGGCGTCAGCGTCGGATCGTCGTCACCGTCCCAGCGCAGGGCATCGTCGTCGTCGGGTCTGGCCATGCGTCCACCCTCTCACGCCGTCGCACTACCCCGCGTCGCGCGCCCCGACCCGGGACCGAAACGCCGGAGCCTCCCGCGACCGCCACAGGTCGCCGCGACGGTCGCGGGAGGCTGCGACGTCGGAGGATCGAGAGGATCAGCGCGCGGCGCTGCCCTCGACGTAGTCCGCGTCCTGCTGCTTCCACGCGAAGAGCGCACGCAGGTCGCGACCCACGGCCTCGATGGGGTGCTGAGCCGCCTTCTCACGCAGAGCGTGGAACTCGGGGGCGCCGGCGTCCTGGTCGCCGATGAAGCGCTCCGCGAACGCACCCGACTGGATGTCGGCGAGCACGCCCTGCATGTTCTCCTTGACGCGCGGGTCGATCACGCGGGGGCCCGAGACGTAGTCGCCGTACTCGGCGGTGTCCGACACGCTCCAGCGCTGCTTGGCGATGCCGCCCTCCCACATGAGGTCGACGATGAGCTTGAGCTCGTGCAGCACCTCGAAGTAGGCGATCTGCGGCTGGTAGCCGGCCTCGGTGAGGGTCTCGAAGCCGTACTGGATCAGCTGCGACACGCCACCGCAGAGAACGGCCTGCTCACCGAACAGGTCGGTCTCGGTCTCCTCCGTGAAGGTGGTCTTGATCACACCGGCACGGGTTCCCCCGATGGCCTTGGCGTACGCCTTCGCGACGTCCCACGCCTGACCCGAGGCATCCTTCTCGACGGCGATGATGTCCGGGATGCCGCGACCGGCGACGAATTCGCGACGCACCGTGTGACCCGGGGCCTTGGGGGCCACGAGGATCACGTCGACGCCCTCGGGCGCCTCGATGTAGCCGAAGCGGATGTTGAAGCCGTGCGCGAACGCCAGCGTCTTGCCCGCCGCGAGGTGGGGCTTGATCTCGTCGTTGTAGATCGACCGCTGGTGCTGGTCGGGCGCGAGGATCATGATGAGGTCCGCCCACTCGGCCGCCTCGGCCACGGTCTTGACCTCGAAGCCGTCCTCCTGAGCCTTCGCGGTCGACTTCGAGCCCTCCTTGAGGGCGATGACGACCTCGACGCCCGAGTCGCGGAGGTTCTGCGCGTGCGCGTGTCCCTGCGAGCCGTAGCCGACGACCGCGACCTTCTTCGCCTGGATGAGCGCGAGGTCGGCGTCGTCGTCGTAGAAGATCTCTGCCACTTGTCTTTCTCCTTCTGTTGAAGCTGTGATGAAACGGGATGTCGCACCCTCCCGGGTGCGCACGGTCAGGCGCGGAGGACCCGCTCGGTGATGCTCTTCGGCCCGCGGCCGATGGCGAGGAGGCCCGACTGGGCGAGCTCCTTGATGCCGAACGGCTCGAGAGCGCGCAGCAGCGCATCCACCTTGCCGCGGTCGCCGGTCACCTCGACCACGAGTGCGTCCGGCGCGTAGTCGACCACCGAGGCGCGGAAGAGGTTCACGACCTCCAGCACGCTGGAGCGGTTGCTGTTGTCGGTGCGCACCTTCACGAGCACGTGCTCGCGCTGCACGGATGCCGCGGCATCCAGCTCGACGATCTTGATCACGTTGATCAGCTTGTTCAGCTGCTTGGTGACCTGCTCGAGCGGGAGGTCGTCGACGTCGACCACCACCGTGATGCGGGACAGACCCGGCACCTCGGTGACACCCACCGCGAGCGACTCGATGTTGAAGCCGCGACGCGCGAACAGGCCCGCGACGCGGGTCAGCAGACCGGGCTTGTTCTCCACGAGGAGGCTCAGCACGTGACTGGTCATGGTCAGTCCTCCTGCTCGAACGCGGGCGCGTGGTCACGCGCGTACTGGACATAGCTGTTGCTGACGCCCTGCGGCACCATCGGCCACACCATGGCGTCACGGCTCACGACGAAGTCGATCACGACCGGACGGTCGTTGGTCGCGAGCGCCAGCTCGATGGCCGCGTCGATCTCGTCCTCGCGCTCCACGCGGATGCCGAGGCATCCGTAGGCTTCCGCGAGCTTGAGGAAGTCGGGCACCCGGATGGTGTCGTGGCCCGTGTTCAGGTCGGTGTTCGAGTAGCGCCCGTCGTAGAAGAGGGTCTGCCACTGCCGCACCATGCCCAGCGACGAGTTGTTGATGATCGCGACCTTGATCGGAATCTGGTTGATCGTGCAGGTGGCGAGCTCCTGGTTGGTCATCTGGAAGCAGCCGTCGCCGTCGATCGCCCACACGACACGGTCGGGCTCAGCGACCTTCGCGCCCATCGCGGCGGGCACCGCGTAGCCCATGGTTCCGGCGCCACCGGAGTTGAGCCACGCGTTCGGACGCTCGTAGCCGATGAACTGCGCCGCCCACATCTGATGCTGGCCCACGCCCGCCGCGTAGATGCCCTCGGGACCGGTCAGCTCGCCGATGCGGCTGATGATCTGCTGCGGCGCGAGGAGACCGTCGCTCGTGGGCGCGTAGCCGAGCGGGAACTCGGTACGCAGGCCGTCGAGGAACGACCACCACTCGGTGAGGTCGGCGCGACCGTCCTGCGCGGCGACCGCCTGCGCGTACGCCGTGTCGAGGTCGACCAGCACGTCGCGCAGGTCGCCCACGATCGGTACGTCGGCGATGCGGATCTTCGAGATCTCCGCAGGGTCGATGTCGACGTGCACGACCTTCGCGTTCGGGGCGAACAGCGAGGCCTTGCCCGTCACGCGGTCGTCGAAGCGGGCACCGAGGGCGACGATCAGGTCGGCCTCCTGCAGGGCGAGCACCGCCGGCACCGTGCCGTGCATGCCCGGCATCCCCAGCTGCTGCGGGTGCGAGTCCGGGAACGCGCCACGCGCCATGAGCGTCGTCACCACGGGAGCGCCGGTCGCCTCGGCCAGGGTGCGCAGCTCGGCCGAGGCCTGCGAGCGCACCACACCGCCGCCGACGTACAGCACCGGCTTCGACGACTCGGCGATCAGCTGCGCGGCCGCCTGGATCTGCTTGCCGTGCGCCTTCGTCACCGGACGGTAGCCGGGCAGGTCGATCTTCGCCGGCCACACGAACGGCACCTCGGCCTGCTGCGCGTCCTTCGTGATGTCGACGAGCACGGGTCCGGGGCGGCCGGTGCTGGCGATCTCGAAGGCCGCGGTGATCGCTCCGGGGATCTCCGAGGCATCCTTCACGAGGAACGAGTGCTTCGTGATCGGCATCGTGATGCCGACGATGTCGGCCTCCTGGAAGGCGTCCGTACCCATGAGGGTCGAGAACACCTGCCCGGTGATGCAGACGATCGGCACCGAGTCCATGTAGGCGTCGGCGATCGCGGTGACGAGGTTCGTGGCACCGGGCCCGGACGTCGCGATCGCAACGCCCGTCTTGCCGGTCGCCGCCGCGTAGCCCTGGGCGGCGTGACCGGCCCCCTGCTCGTGGCGGACGAGGATGTGGCGGATCTTCGACGAGTCCATGAGCGGGTCGTAGACCGGCAGGATCGCGCCGCCGGGAAGACCGAAGACGTCGGTGACCCCGAGAAGCTCGAGGGTGCGGACGACAGACTCGGCCCCGGTGATCACGGGAGCGGACGCAGTACGTGCCGGCGGGCGCGGCACAGCCGGTGCGGTGTCGGCGGACATGATGAGTACCTCGACAGGAGTGGGTGAATGGGATGCGGCGGGGTCACCCCGTGGTCGCGCCCTCCGCGGCGGAGCGCACGAGCTTGGAGTACTTGGCCAGAACGCCTCGGGTGTAGCGCGGGGGAAGCGGCTCCCAGCCAGAGCGGCGGGAGTCGAGCTCTGCATCATCGACGAGTAGGTCGAGAGTGCGAGCCGCGATATCGACCCGTATCAGATCACCATCGCGCACGAAGGCGATGGGACCTGCGTCCACCGCTTCGGGTGCTATGTGGCCGATGCAGAGGCCGGTTGTGCCGCCGGAGAATCGACCGTCCGTCAAGAGTAGTACATCCTTGCCGAGCCCGGCGCCCTTGATGGCGGCCGTGATCGCGAGCATCTCGCGCATGCCGGGGCCGCCCTTGGGGCCCTCGTAGCGGATGACGACCACGCTGCCCGCCTCGATCGATCCCTCGGCGAGAGCGTCGATCGCGGCACGCTCGCGCTCGAACACGCGGGCGGGACCCTCGAAGACGGCGGCGTCGAAGCCCGCGGTCTTCACCACGGCACCCTCGGGGGCGAGCGAGCCGTGCAGGATCGTCAGGCCGCCGGTGGCGTGGATGGGGTTGTCGAAAGTGTGGATGACGGTGCCGTCGACCGGGTCGGGGTCGAGATCGGCCAGGTTCTCCGCGAGCGTCTTGCCGGTCACGGTGAGCGCGTCGCCGTGCAGCAGACCCTCGTCGAGCATCGCCTTCATGATCACCGGGATGCCGCCGTGGCGGTCGACGTCGTTCATGACGTACTTGCCGAACGGCTTCATGTCGGCGACGTGGGGAACCTTGTCGCCGATGCGGTTGAAGTCGTGGAGGCTCAGCTCGACGTCCGCCTCGCGGGCGATCGCGAGCAGGTGCAGCACGACGTTGGTCGAGCCGCCGAGGGCCATCGCGAGGGCGATCGCGTTCTCGAAGGCCTCCTTGGTGAGGATGTCGCGGGTCGTGACGCCCTGGCGCAGCAGGTTCACGACGGCCTCGCCCGAGCGATGGGCGAAGTAGTCGCGGCGACGGTCCGCCGAGGGCGGCGCGGCCGAGCCCGGGAGGCTGAGCCCGAGGGCCTCGGCGACCGAGGCCATGGTGTTGGCGGTGTACATGCCGCCGCACGCGCCCTCACCGGGGGCGATCGCGCACTCGATGCGCTTGAGGTCGGCCTCGCTCATCTTGCCCGCGAGGCAGGCGCCGACCGCCTCGAACGAGTCGATGATCGTGACATCCTTCTCGGTGCCGTCGCTGAGCTTGACCCAGCCGGGAGCGATCGACCCCGCGTAGAGGAACACGCTGGAGAGGTCGAGGCGGGCGGAGGCCATCAGCATGCCGGGGATCGACTTGTCGCAGCCGGCGAGAAGCACGGAGCCGTCGAGGCGCTCGGCCATGATGACCGTCTCGACGGAGTCGGCGATGACCTCGCGGGAGACCAGCGAGAAGTGCATGCCCTCGTGGCCCATCGAGATGCCGTCGGAGACGGAGATGGTGCCGAACTGCAGCGGGTAGCCGCCACCGGAGTGCACGCCCTCCTTGGCGCCCTGGGCGAGCCGGTCGAGGCTCAGGTTGCAGGGGGTGATCTCGTTCCAGCTCGACGCAATGCCGATCTGGGGCTTGTCCCAGTCCTCGTCGCCCATGCCCACGGCGCGGAGCATTCCGCGCGACGTGGTGGCTTCGATGCCATCGGTGACGACGCGGCTGCGGGGCTTGATGTCGACGGCGGGCGCGCCGGATGCAGCGGGGGTTTCAGGCATGTAACAGAGTGTAGGCCCGGGCCGCATTCCCCCCGGCGCACGCGCGGGACGTACGCGCGGTCGCTCAGCCGCGGGCGTCGGCGAGGTGCTGCAGCAGGGCCGCGAGCTCCTCGGGCGAGCCCACCCGCACGGCCGCGGCGGTCTCCCCCGCACCGACCCGCACGCCGAGGTCCGCCGGCCCCAGGGCGCGCAGCGCGTCTTCGTCGGTGACGTCGTCGCCGGCGAACACGACGGCGGTCGCACCGACGCGATCGGCGAGGCGGCGGACCGCGTCATCCTTCCCGCCCTCACGGAACGCGTACTCGACGATGTCGTGCCCGGTGCGACGTCGCCAGGCGGGCGCCTCGCGCGCCACCAGGTCGTCGACCCGCCGCTGGGCGGTGGCCGCGGCATCCGGCTCGCTCAGCCGGGTGTGCACACCGAAGCCGAAGCTCTTGCGTTCGATCCAGGCGCCGTCGAGGTCGGCGACGAGACCCTCGGCGGTGTCCGCCAGCTGGTCAAGAGTCGCCGTCTCCTCGGAGGTCGGCGCTCCCTCGACGCCCGACTCCCCCGGATGCCAGTACTCGATGCCGTGCGAGCCCGCCAGGTGCCACGGCGACGCGTCGTCGTGCTCGGCGATCACCCGCAGGTCGGCGAGCGAGCGCCCCGACACGAGCGCGACGTGGGTGCGGGGCGCAGCCGCCAGCGCACCGAGCGCCGCGCGGGCGGCGGGGATCATGCGCGCCGACATCGGCTCGTCGACCGTGTGCGACAGGGTGCCGTCGAAATCGAGTGCCACGAGAAGTACATCGGATGCCGCGACCCGAGCGATGCGCTCGGTCGCCGCCTCCGGCGCGGTCGCGGTCACCGGGCGTCCGAGCGGGTCGCGTCGAGCGCCGCCAGGAACGAGCGCGACCAGTCCTCGACGTCGTGTTCGAGCACGCGGCGACGCAGCGCCCGCATCCGTCGTCCCTGCTCGGCCGCCGGCATGTCGATCGCGCGGCGGATGGCGTCCTTCACCCCGTCGATGTCGTGGGGATTGATCAGCAGCGCACTGCCCAGCTCGTCGGCGGCTCCCGCGAACTCGCTC
>NZ_MEGA01000032.1:0-44634 GCF_001725695.1 Microbacterium sp. SCN 71-21 | reverse complement strand
CACGGGGTTATCGCCACGCAAACACCCCTGTGGATAACTCTGTGGAGAAATGCGGAAACACGCCGCCGATCCTGTGGGAACAGCTTGTGGACAGCCGTGTCCCCCGCAACGATTTTCCGCTATTTTTTTCCATCTGATCAGGTATTAACACTATCCACGGGTGTGAATAAGTCCCTGGTTGAAGGCCGGGTTGAAGGTTGTGCGTTCGACGTGACGAACTGTGCAGAATTCCGGACCGTGGAGGGGGCGAAAGAGGGCCGTGAGAGGCCGGAATTTCCGGACATGAACCCGCTTCCGTCCACTCGAACGACGTGCATACACTCGCCGCATCACCGCAGCAGCGGCACTTACCTGAGGAGGAGGTGAGACGGATGAACCTCATCACCACAACGCATCGCCGGATGTCACGGGTCCGCCCGTCCGCCCCCGTGCAGACGCGCCGCGCCGGCGTCGCATCCGCCCCCGGGCACCACGCACGCACCGCGTCGACGGCCCTCCCCCCGGGCCTGCGCCCCACCCCCCACCGCTCCGGCGCCTCCGACGCGTCGGGCCAGGTGCACCCCACCCTCCCCACGGGGACCCTGGCGCCGGGCGGCGCCAGCGGGTCGGGCAACCCGATGATGGCGAGCCCCACGCTCGGCACTCTCGGGGTTCCCGCCGGCGCCGCCCCACACCGTCGTTCCGCCGGCCCACCCGGGCCGCTCGGGCAGCCACCCGATCCGCCACCGGACCTCCGGCGCCGCTGACACCCCACCGCACACCTGACGAGCGACCGCTCGCCAGACGATCCGTCGCGCCCTCGCGACCCTCACATGGGAACAGACCATGCACACCTTCGATTCGCACGCCCCGGTGCGCCCCGCGGAATCCGCGACGGCGATCGTCGCGACGTCGCCGATCAGCGGGCCGACCGGCCTGCGAGGTGGCATGCCCACTCACTCCCCGGTGGCCGCCCCCGCGGCCACCGGCGGGCCATCCACCTCGGTCGGGGGTGATCGCACGGCCTCGGTCGTCGACGACCCCACCGCCCAGCTCCGCTCCCTCGCTGACGCGACGTCCGCCACGATCCGCACTTCGCCGACTCTTCCTGTGTCGGGGACCCCTGGGTGCGCATCGGATGCCTCGGCCCCCGCCGCGTTCATCGCGGCAGCGGCGCCCCGGCTCGGCCACGTCGATGCAGTCGACAGCCGGCTGGTCGCCCTCGGCGTGTCCGGCGCTCGTCGTCGGCCGATCGGCCAGCGGGCGACGACCGAGATGGGCGACGTCCCCGCTCCTCGCGAGAGCGCGGGTCGCCGCAACCGTCCCGGGTCGACATCGCACCTCCTCGACGCGGCGTCGACCCGGGACGCACACCTTCAGACCTCTCTCCCCACAACTGCATATCCCTCACCGCGCACCCGCGCGGAGCGCCGGGTGGCCTCGGCCACCAACCGTCATCTCCCTGGAAGGAACACCATCATGCGCACGCACCTCACGCGATCCGTCATCGGCATCGCCATCGGCACCGGACTCGCCCTCACGGGCGCGGTGGCCGCCAACGCCGCCACGGGCGACAACACCAACAACGACAACGGCGCCCTCATCGGCGTGCACCTGCCGGTGACCATCACCGGCAGCGGTATCGGCATCGGCGGCACCGCCACCGGCACCGCCACCGGCACCCCCGGTTCGTCGAGCGGGTCGTCCTCCAGCGGATCGTCGTCGAGCAACCCGCTCGGCAACCTGCTCAACGGTGTCATCACGGTCAACCCGAACGCCGTCTCCGGATCGTCCGGAGTGCCGAAGCTTGTTCAGGTCGACGCCCCGGTGACGATCGGCGGCAACGCCGTCGGCGTCGCCGCCAACGCCTCGACATCGACGTCCCCGTCTGCGCCCGCGACCACACCCGGCAAGGGGCTCGTGGGCGTCAACGCACCCGTCACGATCGGCGGCAACGCGGTGGGCGTGCTGGGCAACGCCGTCTCGGGAACGGGCACCGCGGGCGGCGGGTCGTCGGCGAGCAGCAACCCGCTGACCTCGCTCCTGGGCGGACTGTCATCGAGCAGCAACCCGCTGAGCTCGGCGCTGTCGGGACTGCAGAGCCAGCTTCCCGCCGGTCTGAGCACGCTGGTGCCGAGCCTCGGCACCTCGAGCCTGCCTGCCGGTCTCGACACCCTGGTGCCGGGACTCTCCTCGGCCACCGGAGGCACCGACGTGCTCTCCCCGCTGGTGAACGACGCCCTCAACCCGCTCGTCTCGACAGTGACCGGGCTCGTCAACGGCACCGGGCTCGCGACGGTGAACGTGCCGCTGTCGGCGTCGTGCAACTCGGTCGCGCTGCTCACCCCGAACACGGTGAACTGCCCGACGAACACCACGCCCACCACCCCGACGAACCCCACCAACCCGACGAACCCGACCAACCCGGTTGACCCCGGCACCAACGGATCGATCTTCGGTTCTGCGGCCAGCACGGGCGGCGCCCTCGCCTTCACCGGCGCGGCCGGCCTGTTCCCGCTGATGCTCATGGGCGCCTCGCTCGTCGCCGCCGGTGTGGGCGCCGCGGGCTACTCGGTGATCCGTCGCCGCCGCGTGGCCAGCTTCGCCTGACCCGCATCCCCCCGGAAACGCTGAGGGCCCCGGGATCCGAAAGGATCCCGGGGCCCTCAGCCGTGCGTCGCGCCGGATTACTTCGCGGCGACGACCTGCAGCGTGATCACGGCGGTGACGTCGTCGCGCAGACGGACCGTCGCCTCGTGGGTGCCGACCGACTTGATCGGCGACGTGATGTGGATCTTGCGCTTGTCGAGGTCACCGAGACCGGCGGCCTTGACGGCGTCGGCCACGTCGTCGTTCTTGACGGAACCGAACAGACGCCCCTCGGCGCCGGCCTTGACCGCGAGCTTGACGGAGGACTGCTCGATGTTCGCCTTCAGCGCGAGCGCCTCTTCGTGGTCGTGGATGGCACGGGCCTCACGGGCCGCGCGGATCGACGCGACCTGCTTCTCGCCACCGCGCGTCCACGCGACAGCGAAGCCCTGGGGGATGAGGTAGTTGCGGGCGTACCCGTTCTTGACCTCGACGACGTCGCCGGCGCTACCGAGCCCCGCGACCTCATTGGTGAGAATCAGCTTCGACATGGGTGCTCCTTAGCGGCCTGCGCCGGCGTAGGGCAGGAGCGCCATCTCGCGCGCGTTCTTGATCGCCTTGGCGATCAGACGCTGCTCCTGCACCGAGACACCGGTGATACGACGGGCGCGGATCTTGCCGCGCTCCGAGATGAACTTGCGAAGCGTGGCGACATCCTTGTAGTCGATGACGCCCACGCGGATCGCCTTCGCGGGAGCGGCGACCTTCGCGCCCTTCCGCGGCTTGCGGCGGTCGCCGCTTGCCTTTCCAGCCATGGTGTTCCTTCGTGTGTGTGAGCGGATGCCTCAGGCGCGGGGCCGCGGCATCCGTGATTCGAGATTCAGAACGGAGTGTCGTCGCCGTAGGCGCCCGGGGCGCTCCACGCGTCGGCACTGCTGTTCGAGGAGCCGGGCGTCGACCACGGCTCGTCGGCGACCTGGGCGCGCGATCCGCCGCCGCCGGCGCCGGAACCGCCGGCCGCACGGGTGACCTGTGCGGTGGCGTAGCGCAGCGAGGGGCCGATCTCGTCGACCTCCAGCTCGATCGCAGTGCGGTTGTTGCCGTCACGGTCCTGGTAGGAGCGCTGACGCAGACGACCGGTCGCCAGGGCCTCGCCGTCCTTCCACTCGTTCGCCTGACGGTCGAACGTGCGGGGGGTCGACGCGATGGTGAAGTTCGCGACGGGCAGCCCGTTCTGCGTGTACCGCAGCTCGGGGTCGGCCGTGAGGTTGCCCACGACGGTGATGACGGTCTCGCCGGCCATCGTCGTTACGCCTTCGCGACCTTCGCGGCACCGGCGGCGGCCTTGCGGGCAGCCTTCTCGTCGGCGCGCTTCTGCTCGGACGCGATGAGAGCGATGGCCTCTTCGGCGCGGAGCACCTTGGTGCGGAACACGAGCTCGCTGAGGTTCAGCTGGCGGTCGAGCTCCTGCGTGGTCTCGCTGGTCGCGGTGAAGTTGACGACGGCGTAGATGCCCTCGGACTTCTTCTTGATCTCGTAGGCGAGACGGCGGCGGCCCCAGACGTCGACGTTGTCGATCGAGCCACCATCATTCGTGATGACCTTCAGGAACTTGTCGAGGTTCGGGGTGACCTGGCGCTCGTCGAGCTCGGGGTCGAGGATGACCATCAGCTCGTACTGGTGCGTGTGCGTCACTAACCCACCTCCTTCGGACTAGAACGGCTGCCGGGCGTTTCCCGACAGCAGGAGGGTTGATGCACGTGTCCGCGATGCGCGGCGGGAGCCGCACACGGACAACCTTCGAAGTGTATCGGATGCCACGAACCCCCGCCAACCGACGGCGCTTCCCGCGCACGGGCCGGTGCTACGATGCGGCCCAATCATCTGGAGGCGACGATGCCGGACATCAGCGCGGCGGCCCTGCGGCCCGACGACCGCGACCTGCTGCGCGGCATCCTGCGTCGTCTGGCGGGCGGTACGCCCGGCTACGTGCTGATGGCAGGACTGGTCGATCACGACGCGTTCACGATCACCGAGCTCGTGGGCACCGAGACCGACAGCCTGCACCGGCTGTTCGTTCGCGCGGGCGAAGGGGTCGGCGGCGGAGCCGTCGCGCGCGGACGCCCGACGGCGGTCAACGACTACGTGGGAGCGCCGCAGATCTCCCACCAGCACGACGGTGCGGTGCGACGCGAAGGGCTGCGGTCGATGGTCGCCGTGCCGGTGACGGTCGACGGTGCCACCCGCGCGGTGCTCTACGCCGCGACACGCGACGAGGGGAGCCTCGGCGACGCGGTCGCGACGCACCTGCTCGGCGGAGCGCGCGCGATCGGCGGAGAGCTGCACGTGCGGGACGAGGTCGACCGCCGGCTGGCGGCGCTGCGGGGCGTCGACCCCACGGTGCGCGCCGACGACCGGGACGCCCGCGACGCGGTGCGGGTGGCGCACGCCGAACTGACCGCGCTGGCCGCAGCGACCACGGATCCGACGCTCGCCGCCCGCCTGCTCGCCATCGACGCGCAGCTCGTGGGCGCCCGGCAGCACGATGCCCCACAGCTGTCGGCACGGGAGTCGGACGTGCTCGCGCAGGTCGCGCTCGGCTGCACCTATGCCGAGACGGCGCGGCGGCTCACCCTGCAGCCCGACACCGTCAAGGGCTACATGCAGACGATCATGGCGAAACTCGGCGCCCACTCGCGCCATGAGGCCGTCGCGACGGCGCGGCGCCTCGGCCTGCTGCCCTGACGGCCGGCGCCGGCCGACACCCTCCATCGGGGGGTGTGGGGGCCGCGGCATCCGTGTTTGCATCGTGCCACCGCGGCGCGACGGAGCGCCGCCCGGCTGTCGAAGGAGACCCGGATGCCTCACCTCGCCGAACCCACGACGATCACCTCGCCCGTTCCCCTCAGCCCCGCCGCGAACGACGAGCCGCTCACCCCGCTGCGGTTCCTGCAGCGGGCGGCGGAGGTCTTCCCCGACAAGGACGCGATCGTCTACGGCGCGCGCCGCTACTCGTACCGGCGCTTCGCCCACGAGGCCGAGCAACTGGCGCGGGTGCTGCAGGCGCGCATCGAGCCCGGCGACCGCATCGCCTACCTCGTGCCCAACACCCCCGAGATGCTGATCGGCCATTTCGCGGTGCCGCTCGCGGGCGGCGTGCTCGTCGCGATCAACACCCGCCTGAGCCGGGCCGAGATCGACTACATCCTGCTGCACTCCGGCGCGCGGGTGCTGATCGCCGACGCCGAGATCCTCGCGTCGATTGGCGACCCGCTCGCCAGCGTCGGCACCCTCGAGGAGGTCGTCGAGGTGCAGGATCCCGAGTTCGGCCATCCGGGCGGGCACGTGGCATCCGGTCAGGTGTCGTACGAGGAGTTCCTGGGCCGCGCGGCCGACCTCGACGAGCCGGTGTCATGGCATGTGAGGGATGAGCGCGCGCCCATCTCGATCAACTACACCTCGGGCACGACCGGCAAGCCGAAGGGCGTCGTCTACACGCACCGCGGCGCCTACCTGAACGCGCTCGGCGAGGTGTTCCACCAGCAGCTGACGAGCGCGTCGGTCTACCTGTGGACGCTGCCGATGTTCCACTGCAACGGCTGGTGTACGCCGTGGGCGGTGACCGCCGCCGGCGCCACCCATGTCGGGCTTCGCGCCGTGCGGGCCGACCGCATCTGGGAGCTCATCGACGGGGCATCCGTCACCCATCTCTGCGGGGCGCCGACCGTGTGCACGACGATCGCGGCGTCGGCCGACGCGCACCTCGTCGAGCGGCCACTGCGCATCACGACCGCGGGTGCGCCGCCGTCGCCGACCATCATCGAGACGCTCGAGGACCTCGGCATCACCGTCGTGCACGTCTACGGGCTCACCGAGGTGTACGGACCGTTCACGGTGTGCGAGTACCAGACCGCGTGGGACGGCCTCGACCGCGGCGAGCGCGCCAAGCGTCTCGCGCGGCAGGGGGTGGGGATGGTGCAGGCAGAGTCCGCGCGGGTCGTCGACGAGCAGGGGCAGGATGTCCCCGCGGACGGCACGACCATCGGCGAGATCGTGCTGCGCGGCAACAACGTCATGCTGGAGTACTTCCGCGACAGCCGGGCGACGAAGGAGGCGTTCCGCGGCGGATGGTTCCACACCGGCGACCTCGGCGTGATGCACCCCGACCGATACATCGAGCTGAAGGACCGCGCGAAGGACATCGTGATCTCGGGCGGCGAGAACATCTCGACGGTCGAGGTCGAGCAGGCCGTCGTCTCGCACGACGCCGTGCTCGAGGTCGCCGTCATCGGCCGCCCCGACGCACGATGGGGTGAGCGGCCGGTCGCCTTCGTGGTGCTGCGCGAAGGGCATGCCGCGGGCGCCGACGAGCTGCGGGTACACACGCGCGGGCTGCTCGCCGCATTCAAGGTGCCCGACGAGTTCCACTTCGTGGCGGAGCTGCCCCACACCGCCACCGGCAAGGTGCGCAAGTTCGATCTGCGAGCCGCCGCCGTGAACGCCTGACAGCGGGTCGCCCCGCCCGCTACGGTGTCGGCATGGAGTGGGTGGGGGACGGGGCCGACGCCGGTCGGTGGCTGGTCGAGCGCATCGACGATCCGTGGCGCGGCAGCATGCACGACGTCGTCCCGCGCGGATTCCCGAGCTACGCGCGAGTGTTCCACCCGACGGACGCCGATCGCCCGATGGCCGGACAGTGGCCCCCACTTCCGTACGCCCGACATCTCCGTGCGTGGGACGCCTTCATGGCCCACGGGGTGCACGACGTGGAGCGCCGGTCGGTCAGCTGGTCGGAGGCCGCGGCGATGCACGGCACGACGTGGCATCCTCTCGCGCAATGGGGCTCCCTCGTGCGACAGACCACCGACACGTGGGAGTCGAGCGTGGCGGACGAGTTCCTCTCGGCCGACGGATGGCGCGTGCGCCCGCCTCAACAGGGTCAGCTGGATGCCGCGGTATGGCCGCACCTCGCCCGCACGCTCGCAGCGCACAGCGACACCGACGAGATCTTCGTCGCGCTGTGGGAGGGACACGGCGCGCTCGTCGAGAGCACGAGCGGCACCGGCCGGGTGTTCCTCTCCTCCGACGGACAGGCAGCGGCAGCGGGCGGCGCCGTGCTCTCGCGCGAGATCTCCGCGGCACCCCGACTGAAGCTGCCGAACCGGGGCTTCGTCGTGTTTCGCGGCACGATCGGCGAGCTGAGCGCAGACGACTGGCCTCTCGACGTGCCCTGGCGTGATCGCATCGCGGAGAGCTACGGCTTCGCGCCCTCCGCCCTGTCGCCGAGCATCGTCTGGTCATCCGACCAGGCGTGGGTGACCGTCAGCGAGGTCGACCTCGACTCGACGGTCGTCGGCGGCCCGCCCGCTCTCATCGATGCGGTCTGTGCGGCGGAGGGCATCGAGGCACTGCCGATCGACGAGGGCGCGCACCTGGACTGGGACGCCGACAAGGTGAACCGATGAACGGACTGGGGCGGGCGGCATCCGGCGCCCTCGACACGGGTGCCCTCGTCGCACCGGTCGACCCGGCGGCGGTGCGGGCGTTCCGGAAGGCCCACGACAAAGGCATGACCGCGGGACGCGTCGTCGGGTTCGTCATCGCCGGCATCGTGACGCTGTTCGCCCTGGCGGTCATCGTGCCCATCGTCATCGGCGTGCTGGGATCGGTCATCGTGGGTCTCACCACGGGCGACGGAGCCTCGCCCGTCGCCCTCGTCTTCGTGCTCGCCGTCGTCGGAGTGCTCGCGATCTTCGTCTCGGCGGCCGTGCGCACCTGGCGCAGCGCCGCCGTGCACGCGTACCGGCTCGACGCCTTCGCGCGCGCGAACGGTCTCACCTACACGACACGCATCGACGACCCGAACCTGCCGGGCGTCATCTTCGACACCGGCGAGAACCGGAAGTCGCTGGATTTCGTGCGCACCGCGTCCGGGCGCGACATCGAGATCGCGAACTACCGGTACGAGACCGGCTCGGACCGGGACCGCACCACGCACCGGTGGGGGTACGTGGCCGTGCGCCTCGACGTGCCGTTGCCGAACATCGTGCTCGACGCCGTCGGCAACAACCGCATGTTCGGGGCATCCAATCTGCCGGCGGACTTCGCGCGCTCACAGCACCTGTCGCTCGAGGGCGACTTCGACCGGTACTTCCGCCTGTACTGCCCCGCCGGCTACGAGCGCGACGCGCTCTACCTGTTCACGCCCGACATCATGGCGCGCTTCATCGACAGCGCTGCCGCCCTCGACGTCGAGATCGTCGACGACCGACTGTTCCTCTACGCCGAACGCGACCTCGTCACCCTCGATCCCGCCACCTGGCAGTGGCTCGACGCGACCATCGGCGCCCTCACGGCCAAGCTCGATCAGTGGGCGCGCTGGCGCGACGAGCGCGTCCAGAGCGAACAGGGCGCACCATCGGATGCCGCGGCATCCACCCCCCACGTCGCGCCGCCGCCCGTCGTGGCTCCCGCCGGTCGGAGACTCCGCCGCCGCGCGTCGGTGCTCGGCGGCATCGCGGCCGTCGTGTTCATCGGGTTCTGGCTGTGGAGCCTGTTCGGCGATGCGATCGGACGGCTCGTCACCCCGTGACGCGTCCATCGCGGGAGAGGAAGACCCGCGTGATCGTGCGCTCGAGCACGCCGTTCGCACCCATGAGGATCAGCGAGTAGTAGCCGATCGCGGGGAACAGCAGTGAGATCACGAGCGCCAGCGAGAACAGCACGGCCAGCGACAGATCGTTGCCGACGCCGCGGATCAGCGCCTTCTCGGGAGTGTCGTGCAGACCGGGATGCTGCCGCAGATAGAGGCGTGTGCAGAGCGACAGCAGGCTCGTGACCACCATGCTGCCCATGTAGATCGACTTCGCGACCGGATCGCCGGACCCCGCCGCCCCCGTGATGGAGGTTGCGACCGGCAGCCAGACGATCGTCACGAGCCACGCCATCATCAGCCAGATGACCGCGGCATCGACCCGCTGCACCCGGGAGAACTGTCGGTGGTTGCCCACCCAGAACATCGCGATGATCGCGAAGCTCAGCACGAACGACACCAACTGGTCGTGGTGGTCGCCCAGCCACCGCCACGTGCCGCCCTCGGTCGAGCTGATGTCGCCGACGCTCTCCATGAGCGGCAGGATCAGCAGCGTGATCGCGATGGCGACCACCGCGTCGGAGAACGCGGTGAACCGCTCCGCCGCATACCCGGGTGCGTGCGGGCTGTCGCCCTCGTCGTCGGTCACCCGGTCACCCCTCGCGCGTGCGCTCCCACTCCTGCCGGCGCGCGGCCTGCGCCACCGGATCGGGCACGGGGAGCGAGGCGAGCAGCCGCTTCGTGTAGTCGTCGCGCGGGGCGCCGAGCACCTGAGCGGTCGTGCCCTGCTCGCGGATCACGCCGTGCCTGAGCACCACAATACGGTCGGCGACCTCGTCGATCACCGCCAGATCGTGGCTGATGAACAGCGACGCGAACCCCAGCTCCCGCTGCAGCTGCGCGAACAGCTCCAACACGGTCGCCTGCACTGACACATCGAGCGCGCTGGTGGGTTCGTCGGCGATGAGCAGCGTCGGCTGCAGAGCCAGCGCCCGCGCGAGCGACGCGCGCTGGCGCTGACCGCCGGAGAGCTCATGCGGGAACCGGTCGCCGAACGCGGTCGGCAGGCGCACCGCGTCGAGCAGCTCGTCGACGCGGGCGCGCGCCGCTCGCGGCGACCGGGCGCGGCCGTGCACGATGAGCGGCTCGGCGATGCACTCGGCGATCGTCAGCAACGGGTTGAAGCTCGTCGCCGGGTCCTGGAACACGAACCCGATCTCGGGTCGCAGCGGCGCGAGCCGCCGGTTCGTGGCGCCGCGCATCTCGGTGCCGAGCACGGTCAGCGACCCGCCCATGACCTCCGTGAGACCGACGAGGGCGCGCCCGATCGTGGTCTTGCCCGACCCCGACTCGCCCACGAGGCCGACGACCTCGCCTGGCGCGACCCAGAAGTCGACGACCTTGACGGCCACGACCCCGCCGCGACCGAAGCGTCCCGGGTAGCCGATCTCGGCCGCTCTCGCGACGACCACCGCGTCGGCGGGCGCCTCGGTCGGGGCGGATGCCGCGGCATCCTGCCCCTGCGTGCGGCTCTTGCCCGCACCCACGCGCGGGACGGCGGCGAGGAGCTCCTTCGTGTACGGCTCGCGCGGCGACGCGAACAGCTCGCGCACGGGCGCCTGCTCGACGATGTCGCCGCGGTACATCACGATCACGCGGTCGGCGAGGTCGGCGACGACGCCCATGTTGTGGGTGATGAGCACGATCGTCGCCCCGAACTCGTCGCGGCAGGTGCGCAGCAGCTCGAGGATCTCGGCCTGCACGGTGACATCGAGCGCCGTCGTCGGCTCGTCGGCGATGATCAGCCCCGCGTTGAGCACCAGCGCCATCGCGATCACGACGCGCTGCTTCTGACCGCCCGAGAACTGGTGCGGGAAGTCGTCGACGCGGCGCTCGGGGTCGGGGATGCCGACCGTGCGCAGGATCTCGATCGCGCGCACCTTCGCCTGGGCGCGGCTGATCTTCTGGTGGGCGCGCAGGCCCTCCGCGATCTGCCAGCCCACCGTGTAGACGGGGTTCAGCGCGGTCGAGGGCTCCTGGAACACCATCGCCGCGTCCCGCCCGCGCATCGCGCGCAGCTGCGCGTGGGTCGCGTGCACGACATCGGTCTCGCCGTCGGCGCCACGGATGATCACGGCTCCCGAGAGCGTCGCCGTCTCGGGCAGCAGGCCCAGCAGCGTGTTCGCCGTGACCGTCTTGCCCGACCCGGACTCACCGACGATCGCCAGCACCTCGCCGGCGTGCGCGGCGAGCGAGATGCCCGACACCGCGGTGACGGGTGCGCCGTCGGTCGCGAAGGTGACCGTGAGGTCTCGGATGTCTGCGACGTCGCTCATGCGGCACCTCCCGCGCGACGGCGGGTACGCAGTCGCGGATCGCTCAGGTCGTTGAGGCTCTCGCCGACGAGCGTGATGCCGAGCACCACGAGCACGATCGCCAGGCCCGGGAAGATGGAGGTCCACCAGATCCCGCTCGTCACGTCGGCGACCGACCGGTTCAGGTCATAGCCCCACTCGGCGGCCTTCGTCGCCTCGATGCCGAACCCGAGGAAGCCGAGGCCCGCGAGGGTGAGCAGCGCCTCGGACGCGTTGAGGGTGACGACCACCGGCAGCGTGCGGGTCGAGTTGCGCAGCACGTGGCGCACCAGGATGCGCCCGAGCGGCACTCCGATGACGCGCGCCGACTCGACGAACGGCTCCGCCTTCACCCGCACGACCTCGGCGCGCACCACGCGGAAGTACTGCGGCACGAAGACGACGGTGATCGAGATCGCGGCCGCCAGGATGCCGCCGACCAGCGTCGACTGCCCGCGGCTGATCACGATCGACATGACGATCGCGAGCAGGAGCGACGGGAACGCGTAGATCGCGTCGCAGATCACGAGGAGCACCCGGTCGAGCCAGCCGCCGAAGTAGCCCGACAGGAGGCCGAGGGCGACACCGATGAACAGCGAGAACACGATCGCCGCGAGGATCGCGAACAGCGCCGTCTGCGCGCCCCAGATCACTCGCGAGAACACGTCGAAGCCGCTGACGGTCGTGCCCCAGATGTGGGCGGCACTGGGTGGCTGCTGGGTCGCGAAGTCGACACCGTTCGCCGACTGCTGTGCCCACGAGTACGGCGCGATGAGCGGCGCGAAGGCGGCGACGAGCACGAACACGGCGACGATGACGACGCCGATGACGAGCATCGCGCGCTGCAGCCCGACGCTGCGGCGCAGGTGCGAGAGCACCGGGATGCGGTCGGCGAGAGGACGCGTGCGAACACTGACCGCAGCGGGGCGGGAGGAGGCATCCGTGGACATCAGTACCTCACTCGCGGGTCGATGAGAGCGGCGATGACGTCGACCACGAAGTTGGTCAGCGCCACGACGACCGCGATCATGACGACGATCCCCTGCACGGCGACGAAGTCACGCGCCTTCAGATACTCGGAGAGCATGAAGCCGATGCCCTTCCACTCGAACGTCGTCTCGGTCAGCACCGCCCCCGACAGCAGCATCGCGATCTGCAGGCCGATGACAGTAATGATCGGGATCAGCGCGGGCCGGTACGCATGCTTGGTGACGAGGCGGAACTCACTCACCCCTCGCGAGCGGGCGGATGTCACATACTGCGCGCCGAGCGTGCCGATCACGTTCGTACGCACGAGCCTGAGGAACACGCCCGCGGTCAGGATGCCGAGAGCGACGCCGGGGAGGATCGCGTGCAGCAGCACGTCGCCGACCGCGGCGCCGTTGCCGAGTCGGATCGCGTCGATCAGGTAGATGCCGCTGGGGTGGTCGAGGTTGCCGAGCAGCAGCTCGGTGCGGGTGGAGGCGCGGCCGTTCGTGGGGAGCACGCCGAGCCACACCGAGAAGACGAGCTTGAGCAGCAGTCCGACGAAGAAGATGGGGGTCGCGTAGCCGAGGATCGCCCCGACGCGCAGGGTGGCGTCCGGCCAGCGGTCGCGCGTGTAGGCGGCGACCAGTCCGAACGGGATGCCGATGAGGAACGCGACGATGAGCGCGTAGAACGCGAGCTCGAGGGTCGCCGAGCCGTACTGCAGCAGCACGTCGAGCACGGGTCGGCGGTCGGTGATCGTGGTGCCGAAGTCACCGCGCAGGATGCCGCCGAGGTAGTCGAGGTACTGCGCCCAGAGGGGTCGGTCGTAGCCGGCCTCGTGGATGCGCTGCTGCAGCTGATCGGGAGGGAGGCGTCCGCCGAGAGCGGCGGTGATGGGGTCGCCGGTCAGACGCATCAGCACGAAGACGACGGTGACCAGGATGAAGACGGTGGGGATGACCAGCAGCAGCCGCACGAGGATGTAGCGCCAGAGCCCGCCGCCCTTGGAGACGGCGGGGGCGAGTGCGGCCGGATCGACGGCGGCAGTGACCATGGGGGAACGACCTTACGTGGATCGCGCCGTGGGCCGGGGGGAGACCCCCGGCCCACGGCGCTGGACGACGCTTACTTGTGCAGCGGCGCGTAACGGAACTTGAACGAACCGTCGAGCGTCGCGCCCTGGACGTCGGAGCCGACGACCGCGGTCTGCGTGCCCTGCAGCAGCGGCAGGGTCGACAGGTCCTGGGCCACGAGGTCCTGGATCTTGCCGAGCTCGGTCGCGCGCGACGCGGCGTCGGTGTCGGAGGCCTGCTTCGTGATCAGGTCCTGCACCTCGGCGTTGTCGTAGTGGTTCTTCAGGAAGTTGTCCTTCGAGAAGAACGGCGTCAGGTAGTTGTCGGCGTCGGAGTAGTCCGGGAACCAGCCGAGCTGGTATGCCGGGTACACGTCGGCGACGCGGTCCTTGGAGTACTGCACCCACTCGGTCTGCGCGAGGTTGACGGTGAACAGGCCGCCGTTCTCGAGCTGGCTCTTGACCGCGGCGTACTCGTCACCTGACGAGGGGCCGTAGTGGTCGCCGTTGTACTGCAGGTTGAGGGTGACGGGCGTGGTGACGCCGGCGGCCTCGAGGATCTGCTTCGCCTTGTCGAGGCTCGGGCCGCCGTTGCCGTCGCCGTACAGCGACTTCAGCGACTCGGTGGCGCCGGCGAGGCCCTGCGGAACGTAGGAGTACAGGGGGGTGTAGGTGCCCTTGTAGACGTTCTGCGAGATGGCGGCGCGGTCGACGAGGGATGCCGCGGCCTGGCGCACGGCGAGCGCCTTGGCCGGGTCGGCCTCCGCGGTCGTCGCACCGTAGGGCTGGGTGTTGAAGTTGAAGACGATGTAGCGGATCTCGCCGCCGGGGCCGTCGACGACCTGCACCTTGTTGTTCGACTTCAGGTCGGCGATGTCGGTGGCGGTGAGGCTGCGGAACGCGACGTCGATCGCGTTGTTGGAGACATCCAGCTTCAGGTTCGACGAGTCGGCGTAGTACTTGACCGTGACGCCGCCGTTGGCGGCCGCGCCCAGCTCGCCCTGGTAACCGGCGTAGGGCTTGTAGTCGATCAGCTCGTTCTTCTTGTACGAGTCGATCGTGTACTGGCCCGCGAACGCGTTGCCCGCGACGATCGTGTCGTCAGGGGTGACGGCGGTCGCCGAGAACACCTGCTCGTCGACGATCGGCGCCGCCGGGCTCGAGAGGATCTGCGGCCACGTCTGGTCGTTGGGCGCCTTCAGCGTGAACACGACGGTCGTGTCATCGGGGGTGGCGACCGAGTCGAGGTTGCCGAGCAGAGATGCCGGGCCGTTGGGGTCGTTGATCGCGACCTGACGGTCGAAGGAGAACTTCACGTCCGAGGAGGTGAGGTCGTGGCCGTTCGCGAACTTCAGACCCGGCTTGAGCTTCACCGTGTACTCGGTGGGCGAGGTGTACTCGGCCGAGGTCGCGATGTCGGGGGTGACCTCCGACGTGCCGTACTTGCTGTTGAGCAGGAACGGGTAGACCTGGTTCATCACGGCAAACGAGCCGTTGTCGTACGAACCGGCCGGGTCGATCGAGGTGATCTTGTCTGTCGTGCCGATCAGCAGCGGCTCGCTCGAGCCCGAGCTCGAGGAGGAGCTGCTGCCCGAGCAACCGGCCAGCAGCAGCGCGGAGGCGCCGACCGCGGCCACGACGAGGCCGAGGCGGCCACGCGTGCGGGGGGAAAGTGTCATGGTGATGTGACTCCAGCTGTGAAAGAGACGGCCGCCTGGCGACGGACCGCATCCCGATATCTTGGACCCGTTCTCAGCGGGGACAAAGCCTGTGGAACGACTTTTCACAAGATCGAAACGCGTGCTATGGGCGTGACGAATGTCACATTCGGGTCGTGACGACCGGCTCTGGTGCAGCGGATCGCCCTGCGGGAGGCTCTGAGCATGAGCTCATCCGCACCCGCCGCAGACGCGGCATCCGCTCGCTCCGGCGGCTCCGGTCACACGGCGATCCGCGCTCGCGGCCTCGTGAAGTCGTTCGGCAAGGTCCAGGCCGTGCGCGGCGTCGACCTCACCGTCGCGCAGGGCGAGATCGTCGCGTTCCTCGGCCCGAACGGGGCCGGCAAGACCACCACGATCGATATGATCCTGGGGCTCGCGCACCCCGACGCGGGTGAGATCGAGGTGTTCGGGCGCAGTCCCCGGTCGGCGATCTCCCACGGTCTCATCTCCGCTGTGCTGCAGACCGGCGGCCTGCTCAAGGACCTCACCGTGCGCGAGACGCTGCGGCTCACGGCGAGCCTGTTCAGCGACACCCGGCCCATCGACGAGGTGCTGCAGCGCGCCGGCATCTCGTCGATCGCCGACCGCAAGGTGGGGGTGTGCTCGGGCGGTCAGCAGCAGCGGCTGAGGTTCGCGATGGCGCTGCTCAGCGACCCGGGGCTGCTGATCCTCGACGAGCCGACGACGGGAATGGATGTCGAGGGTCGCCGCTCGTTCTGGCAGGCGATCCGCGCGGACGCCGCCCGCGGCCGCACCGTGCTGTTCGCCACGCACTACCTCGACGAGGCCGACGAGTACGCCGACCGCATCGTGCTGATGAGCCACGGCCGCATCGTCGCCGACGGCACGACGGCGGAGATCAAGAACCTGGTCGCCGGCCGCGTCGTGCACGCCACCCTGCCCGGCGCGGACCCGGTCGCGCTCGCGGCGATCGCCGGCGCCGAGGATGTCTCGGTGCAGGGCGAGCGCATCGCGATCCGCACCCGCGACTCCGACTCGGTGGCCCGGCATCTCCTGACCGCCACCCCCGCGCGAGACCTCGAGATCTCGGCGCAGAACCTCGAGAGCGTCTTCCTCGCGCTCACCGGCAACGACGACACCGAGAAGAGCACGCGATGACCAGCACCCCCGCCCCCGCCCCCGTCAACCTCGACCGGCGAGTGCCGCCGCTCGGCGGCTTCACCTTCACCTATCTCGGCATCGAGCTCACGCGGAAGCTGCGCAACCGCCGGTCGCTGATCTTCACCGTCGCCTTCCCGGTGCTGATGTACATGATCGTCGGCTATCGCCTGAAGGACACCCCGCTCACCGATGTGCCCCTGTCGGCCGGCGGTGTCTCCGTCGCGGCCTACATCATGGTGTCGATGGCGATGTACGGTGCCATGATGTCGGCCACGCAGACCGGCGCATCGGTCGCCCTCGAGCGCGCACAGGGATGGAGCCGGCAGCTGCTGCTCACGCCGCTCAACCCCCTGGTAAACGTCATCATCAAGATCATCGCCGGCATGCTGTTCGGGTTCATCGCGATCGTGGCCACGTATGTCGTGGCCGGGTTCTCGGGTGTGCAGCTGAGCCCCGTGCAGTGGATCGTCACGGGTCTCGCGGCGTGGCTGCTCGCCGGCGCCGTCTTCACGACCCTCGGACTGATGGTCGGCTACATGGTCCCCGGTGAGAACGCCGCGCAGATCACGAGCCTCGTGATCGTGCTGCTCTCGTTCCTCGGAGGTCTGTTCTACCCGCTGTCGAGCATGCCGGACTTCCTGCAGACGATCGCGAAGTTCACCCCCGTGTACGGCATCAGCCAGATCGCGCGCGCACCGCTCACGGGCGACGCCTTCGACCTCGGCGCGCTCGTCAACGCGATCGCGTGGCTTGCGATCTTCGTCGCCGGCACGGTGGTGTTCTTCCGTCGCGACACGAAGCGGGCGTGAGCGCGATGTCCGCGGGGCGGCGTCCGGGTGCGGATGCCGCCTCGCGGCCTATCGTGTGGGATGTGAGTCAGACGGAGGCGCCCGATCGTGTGCGCGGCATGGGCTGGCCGGTGCTCGCCGACGGCGAGCGCGCCTCGCTCGCCGGATGGCGTGCGACGCTGGCGACTCCCTCCGTACGGGGGTGGTACGTGGGCGGCGCGATCGCGTTGCCGTGGCTGTTCGTCGTGCTGCCGGGGGTTCTCAGCGCCCCGCAGCTGTGGCAGCAGGTGCTCGGCAGCACTCTGGTGCTGCTCTTCGCCGCCGCGTTCCTGATCGCCGCCCCGACCGCGTGGGCCACTCCGCGCCGCGGGCGCATCTGGATCGTGCTGGGCCTGTTCGCGCTGTCTTTCGCACTGATGCCCTGGCTCGGGTGGGATGTGCGCGCCACCTGGACGTTCGTGGGCGTGGTGCTGGGCGTGAGCGTCATCGGCTGGCGGTTCACCTGGATCGCCATCGTCGCGCTCGGCCTGCTCGCCTTCGGCATCGCAGTCGCGACCGGCGTCGACCCGGCGGACGCCGTGCTGAACTCCGCGATCATCGTGTCGATCTCGCTCATGATGGCCGCCTTCGCACGCACCCTCGCCACGCTCGGCCAGCTGCGCAGGACGCAGGCCCAGGTCGAGGTGCTCGCCGCCGACCGGGAGCGCAGCCGGGTGGCGCGCGACATCCACGACATCCTCGGGCACTCGCTCACGGTCATCACCGTGAAGGCCGAGCTCGCCGGACGCCTCATCGACGCCGACCCGCAGCGGGCGGGCGTCGAGATCGGCGAGGTCGAGGCGCTTGCCCGCGGCGCCCTGGCCGACGTGCGCGCCGCGGTGAGCGGCTTCCGCGAGGTGAACGTGAGCGCGGAGCTCGCCGCCGCCCGGGCGGCGCTGCGGGCGGCCGGGATCGAGCTCGACGCGTCCGCATCCACCGATGCGATCGACCCGGCACATCGTGAGCTCGCGGGGTGGGTCGTGCGCGAAGGCGTCACGAACGTCATCCGTCACGCGGGTGCGTCGCGCTGCCGCATCCGGCTCGAGCACGATGTGGTCGAGGTCGCCGACGACGGTGTCGGGCCCGGGGCCGGCACCGCGTCCACCGGTCTCACGGGGCTGCGGGAGAGAGCGGATGCCGCCGGCGCCCGCCTGCGCATCGGTCGCAGCGACCTCGGCGGGTTCTCGGTGCGGGTCGAGCTGTGAGCGACGGCATCCGGCTGCTGATCGCCGACGACCAGGCCCTCGTGCGCGGGGCGCTCTCGGCGCTGCTCTCGCTGGAGCCCGACATCGAGGTCGTCGCCGAGGTCGGCCGCGGCGACGAGGTCGAGGCCGCCGTCCGCGCGGCGGCGGCGACCGTGGCCCTGCTCGACATCGAGATGCCCGGTCTCGACGGCATCGCCGCGTGCGCGCGGCTGCGCGAGACGGCGCCCGGATGCCGCGTGCTCATCGTCACGACCTTCGGTCGCCCCGGCTACCTGTCACGCGCGCTGCAGGCGGGGGCATCCGGGTTCGTCGTGAAGGACACCCCCGCCGCGCAGCTCGCCGACGCGGTGCGCCGGGTCGCCCGAGGGGGGCGGGTCGTGGACCCGCAGCTGGCGATCGACTCGCTCGCGCAGGGCGACTCGCCGCTCACCGAGCGCGAACGCGACGTTCTCGAGGGGGCGCGCACCGGCGGCAGCGTCGCGGACATCGCGCGCATGCTGCACCTGTCCGAAGGCACCGTGCGCAACCATCTGTCGTCGGCCATCGGCAAGACCGGCGCCCGCAACCGAGGCGACGCGGCGCGCATCGCCGAGCAGAACGGCTGGCTGTAGCCGGGTCAGGCTCCGCGCGAGCGGCCCTCGCGTTCGAGGAATGCGGCCGTCTCCGGGTGCACCGGAGCGTCGAACACCTGCTCAGGGGTGCCCTGCTCGAGGATGCGCCCCTCGTGCATGAAGACGATGCGGTCGGCGACCTCGCGGGCGAACGCCATCTCGTGGGTCGCCATCAGGATCGTCGAGCCGCGCCGCTTGAGGTCACGCACGAGATCGAGCACCTCGCCGACCAGTTGCGGGTCGAGGGCGCTGGTGATCTCGTCGAGCAGCAGCAGCTCGGGGTCGGTCAGGATCGCCCGTACGATCGCGACGCGCTGCTGCTGGCCGCCGGAGAGCCGATCGGGGAACTCGCGCGCCTTCTGCGCGAGCCCGAGGGTCTCGAGAAGCTCGAGTGCGCGGGCGCGCGCGGCCGCCGGGCGCTGGCGGTGCACCCGCCGGGCCGCGAGCGTGATGTTGTCGATGACCCGCAGGTGGGGGAACAGGTTGAAGTGCTGGAACACCACGCCGATGCGCGAGCGCACCCGGTCGGGGTTGATGCCCGGGTCGGTGATGTCGGTCCCGCCCAGGAAGATCTGGCCGTCGTCGACGCGTTCGATGAGGTTGATCGTGCGCAGCAGCGTCGACTTGCCGGAGCCCGACGCGCCGATCAGCACGACGACCTCGTGCGGCTCGATCACGAGGTCGACCCCGCGCAGCACATCGTGGTCGCCGAACCGCTTGCGGACGCCGGTGAGGGTGAGCGCGCTCACACGACACCCCCGTTCTGCTGACGGCGGGTGAGGCGGGCGGAGACCCAGTCGGTGAGGCGGATCATCGGCAGGCTCATCGCGACGAACAGCAGCCCCGCGACAATGTAGGGCGTGAAGTTGTACGTGTTCGCGACCTCGATCTGCGCGGCACGCACAGCGTCGACGGCGCCGAGCACCGAGATGAGGCCGACGTCCTTCTGCATCGAGACGAAGTCGTTCATGAGCGCGGGCACGACGTTGCGCACGCCCTGCGGGATGACGACGATGCGCAGGGTCTGTCCGTGGGTGAGGCCGAGCGAGCGCGCGGCGACCCGCTGAGACGGATGCACCGCCTCCATGCCCGCACGCAGCACCTCGGCGACATATGCGGAGTACGTGAGCACGATGGCGATGGTTCCCCACAGCACGACCGGCACCCGTCCGAAGAACCCGAGCGCGGGGATACCGAAGCCCACCAGGTAGAGCACGATCAGCAGCGGCATGCCGCGGAACAGGTCGGTGTATCCGGCGGCGAGTGCCCGCAGCGGGAAGAAGACCGGACCACGCAGCGACCGGAGCACGGCCAGTCCGGTGCCGAACACCGCCACGGCGGCGGCCGCGACGAACAGCACCTGGATGTTGACCCACAGACCGGCGATCACCGACGGGAACGCCGAGATGGCGACATCCAGATCGAAGAAGCTCGACCGCACGCTCTCCCAGCCGGGGCTGGTGACCACCGCGACGGCGAGGGCCGCGACGACCACCACGCTGCTGACGAGCGCGATGACCACCGAGCGCACGGTGGAACGGCGCCGGACCGCCCGCCGGGCGAGCTCGAGCTCGCTCGGCTGCCAGTCCGGCGCCGTGGAGGCTGGTGACGAGGTCAGTTCAGCACCGGCGCGTTGACGGCGTCGGCGAGCCACTGCTTCTGCAGCGCCGCGAGCGTGCCGTCGGCCTGGAGTGCGTCGACCGCGGCGGTGACGGCGGTGGTCAGCGGCGATCCCTTGGGCAGCACGAACGCGAGCTGATCGCCGCCGGTGGTGTCGTCGAACTGGCCGATGACCTTGCCGTTGTCGAGCTCGGCCCCGGCCAGGTAGAACGCGGTCGGCAGGTCGACGACGAGAGCGTCGATCTGGCCGGACTTCAGGGCGAGCACGGCGTCGTCGTTCGAGTTGAACACACGAAGGTTGTCGGTGCCGAGCTTCTCGGCCGCGACCCGGTAGCTGGTAGTGCCGCTCGCGACGCCGATGACGTCGGTCTTGAGGTCGGCGATCGAGGTGGCCGAGGCCGCCTTCGACGAGCCGGTGGTCACGACGGCCTGCGTCGTCGTGTAGTACGGCGACGAGAAGTCGACGGCCTTCTTGCGCTCGTCGGTGACCGAGAACTGCTGGATGTTGAGGTCCCAGTCCTTCGCACCGGGCGCGATGGCGCTGTCGAAGGTCGAGCGCACCCAGACGACGTCGCTGTCGGTGAAGCCGAGCTTCTCGGCGACGGCGTAGGCCACGGCCGCCTCGAAGCCCTTCTTGCTCGCCGGGTCGTCGTTCTCGACCCACGGCGAGTACGCCGGCTGGCCGGTGGCGATGGTGAGCTTGCCCGCAGTGAGCGTGTCGAGGGCGGCGGCGCTCGGGCCGGCGCTGGTGGCGGTGCCCGACGACGAGCCGGCGAACGCGCAGGCGGCGAGCGACAGGACGGTGGCGGCCGCCAGAGCGGCGACGGCGGCGGTGCGGCGGACGCGAGCGCGCGTGATCACAGGGTTCTCCTCAGGTGCGGGATAGCGGGTGGTCACCGCCAGCGGGTGCTGTGGTCCGTGCTCGGGCGATCGCGCACAGCCTATCCACGCCTCGCACATCGCCCGCGGTCAGGTGACACACGCGGTCACACCGGGATGCGCACGCCCGTCTCGGCGGTGAACCGGTCGGATGCGAAGCGGACGCGACCAGCGACCACGGTCGCGGCGGCCGTGCCTTCCCCGGCCGTCGCGAGGTGCTCGAGCGTGTCGTCCACCGCTCCGACGGGGACGTCGAGGAAGGCGAGGTCGGCGAGCGCCCCGACGGCGAGGTATCCGGTGCGGTCGGGCCCGGTGTCGATGCCCATCGCGTGGGCGCCGCCGAGGGTCGCCGCCCGCACGAGCCGTGCGGAGAGGTCGCGGTTCGCATAGCCCTGCCCGCGCGCGATGCGGTGCAGTGCGGCGACGTCGGCCCACGGGTCGAGCGACGGCGACGACGACAGCGAGTCGGTGCCGACGGCGATCGCGTTGCCCTCCACGAGATAGGCGGATCACGGCGTTCGAGCGGGGGCAGAGCGCGACCGCCGTGCCCCGCGCACGCAGCAGGGCGCGATCACGAGCGGTCATGTAGACGCCGTGGGCGATGTGGCAGTCGGGGCCGAGCACGCCGAGCTGGTCGACGAACTCCGCCGCCCCCACCCCGATGCCCTCGCCGCGCAGCTCGCGGAAGCTGCCGAGTCGCCGCTCGTGCCACGGGTCTCCGGGCACGTGGTCGCCCTCGCGCTCGAACGCGGCCTCGCCGAGGTGCAGGTGGATGCGCCCGCCCCGCTCGCGCACGATGTCGGGGATCTCCTGCAGCGGCTCGACGTCGAGCGAGTACGGCGCGTGCGGAGAGAGGCCGGTGCCGGGTGGGGTCGGGAGCGCGTCGAGCGCGCGTTCGACCTCGTGTCGGCCGATGCGCGCCCACTCGTCGTTGGTCCAGCTCATCACCTCCCAGTAGGTGATGCCGTGCAGCCCGGCGTCGTGCAGCGCTGTGGCGGCCGCGGCATCCGTCACGATGTCGGCGGCGGCGGTCACGCCGTGCGCCAGCAGGTCGCCGGCTCCGGATGCCGCGGCGGCCGCCCAGTCGTGCGGGTGCGCGTAGAGGCGGTCGAACGCGGCCGCTCAGTCGTCGAAGCCGCGGTAGCGGCCCCGCCCGACCTCGGCCATGCCGGAGTACTGCAGGTGGGTGTGGGCGTTGACGAGGCCGGGCAGCAGCACGCCCGGCCAGCGCACCTCGCGCACCTCGTCCCCGCGGCCTTCGAGCTGTGCACGCACCCAGGCACGGTCGCCGACGTGCCGGATGCGTCCCTGCGAGACCGCCACTGCGCCGTGCCGGATCGGCGGCGCTGTCACGGGCACGACCAGGTCGGCCGTGTAGAAAACGACGGATGTCACGTCCCGCTCCGGTGCGCGAAGCGCGGCGAGCGCCACCCGTCGGCGGCCCTCGCGACACCCACGTCGGGGGCGTCGACGCTCACACCGCGGGCGGCGAGCGCCGCGCGCGCGATGAGGTCGTCGACGGTCGCGGACACGGCGTGAACGCCCGGCGCGGGGCGCGTCGCGAGGAGCTCGCCGAGCGCGGCGAGCTGCACGGCGAAGGAGAGGTCCATGATCTCGATCGGGTTGCCCTCGGCGGCCGTGATGTTCACCGCACCGCCGCCACCCAGCAGCAGCGCGCCTCCCGGGAGCCGGTCGATGCCCGGCGCGACGGGCTCCGCTCCCGGGAGGTCGTCGACCTCGCCGGGCACCCCGCCGGCCACGGCGACGACGGCAGAGCTCTCGGCGATCGCGCGGGGCACCGTGCCGGCACGACCGGTGGCCGAGACCACCAGAGCGCCCGCCGCCCGCTCAGCAAGAGGAGCCACCTCGAACCCGTCGTGGAGCGCGCGAAGCGCCCGCACCGGGTCGACCTCGGCGACCGCCACGTCGGCGCCGAGCGCGCGCAGCACCGCCGCGACGCCCTCGCCGACCGGGCCGTACCCGACCACGACCGCGGGCTGGTCCCGCACCGTACGCCCCACCACGTCGAGCAGGTCGGCGACCGCGAACACGCACGACTGCGCGGTGCCGTAACGGTTGTCGAACCAGGTCTTCGTGCGCGCGTCGTTGACCGCCATCACCGCGGAGCGCAGCAGCCCTGCGTCGGCCATCGCCCGCAGCGGCGCGAGCCCGCTCGTCGTCTCCTCGCAGGCACCGATCCATCCCTCGACGAGCGACGGCTCGAGCTCGTGCGCGAGACGGATGAGGTGGGCACCGTCGTCGAGCAGCACGTCCCACCCCCTCCGCAGGAAGCCCTCGGCGGCGGCCCGTTCCGCGACACCCGACAGCGTCGTGTCCGCCACCACGAGCAGCCCCCGCGCGCGCAGGGCGGCCGCGACATCCGCATCGGTCTCGTCCGGGTGCGCGTACACGCCGACCTCGGCGCCCGCGGCGCGCAGCAGCAGCGCGAGTCGGGCGGTCTTCGGCTCGAGCATCATCGCCACCGCGACGCGCAGGCCCCGCAGGTCGAGCCCCTCGGCGACCCCCGCCGAGACGGTCATGAGTCGTGCGGCGCGGTCGATGCGGGCGTCGGCGTCGACCGCGTCGACGAGCGGCTCGCCGTCGAGCTCGACGACGAGCTCGTGCGGGTCGCTGTGCGGGGAGAGGAGGTCGAGACGGAGGGTGAGGGCGGCGGAGCCGGCGGCATCCCTCGCGCCGAGCGCGCGAATGAGGCGTCTCACCTCGGCGGAGAGCGACGCCCCACCCTCGACGACGTGCACCGACCGTGCCGCGAGGAGCGCGTTCGTGCGGAGGGCGACGGCGCGCACGATACGCTCGGCCCGGGCGGTCTCGTCCACCGCCCCAGCCTAGGGTCGGGGCCCGCCGCGCCCGGAACCGGGCGTCACGAAGCGTTCGTCACGACGTCGTCAACCCGAAGTACTCGAGCTCGGCGTCGTTGAGCATGCGCGACCGGATGAGGAAGCGCATCCCCGTCGGGCCCTCCACGCTGAAGCCGGCGCCACGGCCGGGCACGACGTCGATCGTCAGATGGGTGTACTTCCAGTACTCGAACTGGCTCTCCGACATGAAGACCTCGATCGGCTCGAGGCCCGGGACATCAAGGTCGCCGAGCTTCACGTCGCTCGGACCGGTCATGAACATCCCGATCGGGTAGCACATGGGTGCGCTGCCGTCGCAGCAGCCGCCGGACTGGTGGAACATCAGCGGGCCGTGCTGCTCGGTCAGCTGCCGCAGCAGGGATGCCGCGGCATCCGTCACATCGACGCGGTGATAGGTGCCGATACGGACCATCGTGATCTCCTCTCCGAGATCGTGTCCTCCGAGTGTGCGCCCGCCGCCGCCCGGAGGGAAGACCGGGACGACGGCGGGCGACGGATCCGCGGGGCTCCCGGAGGAGTGGGGAGCCCCGCATCCATCGGCTTAGAAGAAGCCCATGGCCCCTTCCGCGTAGCTGACCAGGAGGTTCTTGGTCTGCTGGTAGTGGTCGAGCATCTGAGCGTGGTTCTCGCGTCCGATGCCCGACTGCTTGTAGCCACCGAAGGCGGCGTGAGCCGGGTACTGGTGGTAGGTGTTCGTCCAGACGCGACCGGCCTCGATGGCGCGACCGGCACGGTAGGCGGTGTCGATGTTGCGGCTCCAGACACCGGCGCCCAGGCCGTACAGCGTGTCGTTGGCGATCGAGATGGCGTCGTCGAAGTCGTCGAACGAGGTGACCGAGACGACCGGACCGAAGATCTCCTCCTGGAAGATCCGCATGTCGTTGGTGCCCTCGAACACGGTCGGCGCCACGTAGAAGCCGCCCGACAGGTCGCCGCCGAGGTCGACGCGCTCACCACCGGTGAGCAGCTTCGCGCCGCCCTCCTGGCCGATCTGGATGTAGGACAGGATCTTCTCGAGCTGGTCGTTCGACGCCTGCGCACCGATCATGGTGTTCGGGTCGAGCGGGTTGCCCTGGATGATCTTGCTGACGCGCTGCAGGCCGTCACCGAGGAACTGGTCGTAGATCGAGCGCTGGATGAGCGCGCGCGACGGGCAGGTGCAGACCTCGCCCTGGTTCAGGGCGAACAGCGTGAAGCCCTCGAGCGCCTTGTCGTAGAAGCTGTCGTCACGGGTGGCGACGTCCTCGAAGAACAGGTTCGGGCTCTTGCCTCCGAGCTCGAGCGTGACCGGGATGAGGTGCTGCGACGCGTACTGCATGATCAGGCGGCCCGTGGTGGTCTCACCCGTGAAGGCGACCTTGCGGATGCGCTTGTGCTGCGCGAGCGGCGCGCCCGCCTCGATGCCGAAGCCGTTGACGATGTTGACGACACCGGCGGGGATGAGGTCGCCGATGATCTCGAACAGGAACAGCAGCGACGCCGGGGTCTGCTCGGCGGGCTTGATGACCACGCAGTTGCCGGCGGCGAGCGCGGGGGCGAGCTTCCACGCTGCCATGAGGATCGGGAAGTTCCACGGGATGATCTGCGCGACCACGCCCAGCGGCTCGTGGAAGTGGTACGCGACCGTGTTCTCGTCGATCTGGCTGATGCCGCCCTCCTGGGCCCGCAGCACGCCGGCGAAGTAGCGGAAGTGGTCGACGGTCAGCGGGATGTCGGCGGCGAGCGTCTCGCGCACCGGTTTGCCGTTGTCCCAGGTCTCGGCGACGGCGATCTTCTCGAGGTTCTGCTCGATGCGGTCGGCGATCTTGTTGAGCAGGTTGGCGCGCTCGGTGGTGCTGGTCTTCTTCCAGCTCTCGAACGCCTTCCACGCGGCATCCACCGCGCGATCGATGTCCTCGCTGGTGCCGCGCGCGACCTCGGTGAACGGCTTGCCGTTGACCGGCGAGATGTTCTCGAAGTACTGGCCCTTGACGGGCTCTACCCACTCGCCGCCGATGTAGTGGCCGTAGCGGGGGCGGTAGTCGGCGATCGAGCCACGCTGTCCGGGGGCTGCGTAGACGCTCGAGACGCCATCTTCGACGATGGTCATGGTGTCTCCTTCGACGGGTCATGAACCGAGGTCGGCGTCGGTGCCGCCTCGTTGCCGTCGAAGCTAGGTCGCGCCACGTTGCATCACGTTGCGCGGCGCGGGTCAGCCCTGTTCGAGCTTCTCGATGCGCGCCACGAGCCCCGCGCGCTTGGGCGAGCGGGCGGGCAGCATCTCGAGGCACAGCCGCAACAGCTCGCCGTCGGCGGACCCCGTCTCGGTGTCGGCGAAGGCCAGCAGCACGTCGACGCTCGCCTCGCTCATGAGCGCTTCGCGCAGCGCCGTGCGCACCGAGTCGCGGAACTCCTCGACCCCGGGTGCGGTCGATTCGGGCAGCACGTCGCCGCGGTACGCCGAGAGCGCGACACGGTGCGCGCCGCGGTCGAGCAGCGACAGCAGCTGCTGCGCGTCGGTCTCGAGCCCTCCGCCGAGCCGGTAGGGACGGGACTCGGGCACGAGATGCGGCGCAGACTTCTCGAGCACCTTGCGCAAGCGCACGATCTCGGCCCGAAGCGTCACGGATGCCTCGGGGTCGCCGTAGACGAGCTCGCTCAGCCGCTCGGCCGACAGACCCTGCCGGTGGGTGGCGAGCATGAGCATGATCTCGGCGTGGCGCACCGAGAGCTCGAACACCGTGACCGACTGGTCGGCGGCGGTCTCGAGCAGCGCGCGGTCGCGGCCGAGCACCCGCAGTGTGGTGCGGCCGGTGACCGCGGGCTGGGTGCGAGAGCGGCGGGTGCGGGTGGGCTGCTCGGCGCGGGCTCGCAGGCGCGAGAGCAGCAGTTCGCCCTCGACGGCCCGCGCGGTCGCGTCGACCAGGAGCTTGGCTTGAGGAGTGACGACGACGTCGGTGCCGGTGACGTCGATGACGCCGAGTAGACGTCTCGTCTCGGGGTCGTGCACGGGCGCGGCCGTGCACGACCAGCCCTGCACGAGACGGTTGAAGTGCTCGGCGCCGCGGATCTGCACCGACTGGTCGAGCATGAGGGCGGTGCCGGGAGCGGCGGTGCCCATGGCCTCCTCCGACCACGTGGCGCCGGCGACGAAGCCCATCTCGCCCGCACGCAGTCGCAGACGTCGATCGCCCTCGACCCACAGCAGTCTCCCGGCGGCATCGCCGACGGCGACGACCACGCCGGAATCCTCGGAGACGCCGGGGATGAGGAGCGTGCGGATCATGTCGATCGCACCCGCAAGGGGATGCTCGTGCCGCAGCCGATCGAGTTCGTCGGCGGGGATGCCGATGGGCGGCAGGTCTTCGACGCCGACGAGACGGTCGAGCGAGCGGCGCCAACTCTCGCGCACCATGCCGCGCACGTTCCGCACGCGGTCGTCGTCCGAGTTGCCGCGCACGAACTCCTCGTGCGCGCGCTCGATGATCAGACGGGATGCCGCGGGTACGACCGGCAGGTCCTCGGTCCAAGGGGACGTCATTCGCGCCCTCCGATCGACGATGAAACGGGGGTCGCCCTCAGTGTAGACATCGGGCGCGACGCGCGGCAGGGTTCGTGGGAATCCCGCAGGTTCGCGGCGCCCGCGACGCTCATGGCCGCGCGGGGGCGACGAGGTAGGAGCTCGCCCAGCGTCCGAGGTCGTCGAGGATCGGGCTGATGCGGGTGCCCGCCTCGGTGAGCGCGTAGCTGACGGTGACGGGCGGGCCGGGTTCGACGGAACGGCTCACGAGTCCCGCCTCGGCGAGCTCGCCCAACCGGTCGGAGAGCATGGCGTCGCTGACGCCGATGGCCCGGCGGATCGCGACGAACGACGTCGGTCCCGCCCCGAGCACGCTCAGGATCATGCCGTTCCAGCGCTTGCCGAGGATCGAGAACGCGAGCGACACCGCCGCGTCGCACGCGTGGGTGTCGTGGTCCTCGGCCATGCCCCCATGGTAGCGGTGCTACACTCCGGAAAGTCGCTCTAATTTCCATAGCGACTACGAGAATGATCGGAGTGTCATGTCGCTGTTCCGTCTGGATGCCAGCATCCTCCCCGCCACCTCTGCGAGCCGTGCGCTCGGAGACATCGTCGAGGCGGAGTGGACCGCCGCGCACCCCGATCGCGGCGTCGTGCGCCGGGATCTCGCCACGGCGCCCATTCCCGCGACCGCCTGGCCCGCCGCGGTCACCGCGAAGTTCACCCCCGAGGCCGACCGCAGTCCTGAGCAGGTCGAGGCCGTCGCCCTCGCCACCCGTCTCGCCGACGAGCTCATCTCGGCCGACGCCCTGCTGTTCACCGTGCCGCTGTACAACTTCGGCGTCTCGCAGCACGTGAAGACCTGGTTCGACCTGGCCTACACCGATCCCCGCATCGACCCGCAGGGCACCGCTCTGCAGGGCAAGCCCGCCGTACTCGCGACCGTGCTCGGCGGCAACTACGGCGAAGGCACGCCGAAGGAGGGCTGGGACCACTCCACCGGGTGGCTCGAGCGCGTCTTCGCGGATGTCTGGGGGCTCGACCTGCGCGTCGTGATGCGTCCGTTCACCCTCGTCGGCGTGAACCCGGCGCTCGACGCCTTCAGCGACCTCGCCGCCGACCTCAAGCAGCAGGCCGAGGAGTCCGCGCGCGCCCACGGCCGCGACATCGCCAGCGCCGCGTGACCGCCGTGGTGGGTCGCCCTACGACCGGGCGGCCCACCACTCGAGAAGGCGCTGCTCCGCGGCATCCGCACCGATGACGCCCTCGTCGAGACGCACCTCCAGCAGGTAGCGGTAGGCCTCGCCGACCTCACGGCCGGGGCCGATGCCCAGCACCTCCTGGATGCGGTTGCCGTCGAGCTCGGGCCGGATCGCGTCGAGCTCCTCCTGCGCCGCGAGCTGGGAGATGCGCGCCTCGATGTCGTCGTACGCCGCCGCCAGCCGCGCCGCCTTGCGCTTGTTGCGGGTCGTCACGTCGGCGCGGGTGAGGATATGCAGACGCTCGAGCTCTTCGCCCGCATCGCGCACGTACCGGCGCACGGCCGAGTCCGTCCATGCCCCCTCGGCGTAGCCGAAGAAGCGCAGGTGCAGCTCGATGAGCCGCGCCACCACCGTCATCGTGTCGCTATCGAAGCGCAGGTCGCGAAGGCGGGCGCGCGCAAGGCGGGCGCCCTTCACGTCGTGGTGGTGGAAGGTGACCCCGCCGCCCGGCTCGAGCCGGCGCGTGGCGGGCTTGCCGATGTCGTGCAGCAGGGCGGCGAGCCGCAGCGGCACATCGGGCTCGGCATCGGGATGCCGCGACCGTTCGAGTGCGATCGCCTGCCGCAGCACCGTCAGCGAGTGCTCGTAGACATCCTTGTGGTGGTGGTGCTCGTCGACCTCGAGGCGCAACGCCGGCACCTCCGGCAGGAACTCCGCGAGCAGACCGGTCTCGACCAGCAGACGGATGCCCCGCACGGGATCGTCCGACGCCAACAGCCGAACGAGCTCGCCCTGCACGCGCTCGGGGCTCACGATCGCCAACGTCGCCGTGAGCCCGGCGATCGCCTCGCTCGTCTCGGGGGCGACGGCGAAGCCCAGCTGCGAGGAGAACCGGGCGGCGCGCAGCATCCGCAGCGGATCGTCGCCGAAGCTCACCCGCGGGTCGATCGGGGTGCGCAGCACGCCCGCGACCAGGTCCTCCACACCCCCCGAGGGGTCGACGAGCGCCCGCTCGGGCACGCGCAGCGCCATCGCGTTGACCGTAAAGTCGCGGCGCACGAGGTCGTCGTCGAGCACGTCGCCGAAGGCGACCACGGGCTTGCGGGTCGCCCCGTCGTAGCTGTCGGCGCGGTACGTCGTGATCTCGACCTGCTCGCCCTGTACGCGCGCGCCGATCGTGCCGAACGCCCGCCCGATGTCCCACTGGGCGGTGGAGATCGGCGTGACGATCCGCAGGATGTCATCGGGCCGCGCGTTCGTGGCGAAGTCGAGGTCGTGCGTCGGGCGGCCAATCAGCGCATCGCGCACCGGGCCGCCCACGATCGCCAGCTCGAACCCTGCGGCGGCGAACGCGTCGGCGACGCGGACCACGACCGGTGACGCGGCGAGTGCGGCCAGGCGCGCGACACCGTCGGCCATGTTGAGCATGCCGACGAGCCTATCCGGCGGGATCGGCCGGCTCGGGGCCGTCGAACCCGAGGAAGCCCGTCACGACGAGCTCCCGCACGCGCGGCAGCAGTTCCGCGGCGAGCGCGTCGGGGTCGACCTCGAGGAGGTCGGCGATCGCCGCGACGAGCACACCCACCGCGAGGTCGCCGTCGCACGCGCCGACGAGGGCGGCGAGCCCCGGATCGACCACGAGCGCCCGCTGGAAGCCGGCGCCCTGGCGCAGCTCGATGACCGTCGGCGCCTCCTCGCCGGGGCGGTGATGCCGCGCGTCGGTGACATCCGGGGCGACGTGCAGCACGCTCGCGGCGAGCTGCGCATCGGTGAGCGCCGCGAGCCTGTCGTGGGCGGCGAGGGAGGCCGCCAGGTGCGGTCCGAGCGCGTGGTCGATGGGCTGCGGCATCCGCTCGTAGCGGGCGAGTGTGGGCACGCCCGTGGCCCGGCGCAGCAGCAGATAGCCGAACCCCACGGCGGTCACGCCGCGGTCGGCGAAGTCGTCGAGCCAGGCGCCCACGAGGCGGGCGTAGTCGTCGCCGCCCGGAGCCGACCCGCCGTCACGCACCCACAGCTGCGCATACGCGAGCGGGTCCAGCTGCTCGCGCTCGACGATCCAGGCGTCGAGCGGGACCGGACTCGCCGCCACCCAGGCCCGCACGCGCTCGAGGCCGTCCTCGCCGTCGCGGTACTCCCAGTTGCCGAGCAGCTGGGCCACTCCGCCGGGCGTGAGCACCTCCCCGACCCCCCGCACGACGGCGGCCACGAGATCATCGCCCGCGAATCCGGCGTCGCGGTACTCGTAGGCCGGAACGCCCGCGACACGGGGCGTGATCACGAACGGCGGGTTGGAGACGACCCGGTCGAACTGCTCGCCCGCGACGGGCTCGAACAGACTCCCCTCCCGCAGCTCGACCGCGGTGTCCCCCGCGAGCGCCGCGTTCAGGGCGGCGAACCGCAGGGCGCGGGTCGAGACATCCGTCGCCACCACGCGGTCCGCATACCGCCGCGCCCGCAGCGCCTGGATGCCGCACCCCGTGCCGATGTCGAGCACGGATGCCGCGGCCGCCGGCAGCTGCAGCGACGCGAGCGTGAGCGAGGCACCCCCGACGCCCAGCACGTGATCGGGGGCGAGCTCTCCGCCGAGGGCCGCCTCGTCGAGATCGCTCGCGATCCACCATTCGACCTCGCCGCGACCGTCGGCGAAGGCCTGCGGGCGTACGAGGGCGGTCGCGACGACGACCTCTCCGGCGACCTGCACGAGGTCGAGCGCGATGAGCCCGGCCACGCCGCACGCGGGGAACGCGGCCTCCACCTCGGCGACGGATGCCGCAGCCCCCACGCCGAGCAGGCGGCACACGACCGCGAGCGGGTCGGTGCGTCCCTCGAGCGCCGCGAGGGCGGGGCCGCGCAGCCCCTGCCCGATGGCCCGATCGGGCAGGTCGCCCCACGCGGCGCGCACGGCGTCGGTGCGGTAATCCGCGGCATCCAGATCCCGGGCGAGGGCCGCCGCCGCGGCGGTGTCGATGGAGACGGTCACCCGTCCATTCAACCGCGCGCGGGCGTCCGCTCGCCGCCTTCCCCGCGAGGCTCGGGGATGCCACAGCACCCGCCCGTAGAATCGCAGCCGACGTGCGCGTGGACCGCACCGACCTCTCTTATGACTGCGAAGCACACCTCGGCGGGGGACGCCCCCCGCGCACGCGCGCTCCTGCGTCGGGCGCTGCGCGCGGGCGCTGCGGTGCTGGCCGCCGCCGTGCTGCTCGCCCCTGCGGCGCCGGCCGCCGCCGACACACCGTCGCCGTCACCGTCCGCGTCGCCGACCGGCACCGTCGCACTCACGCTCTCCCCCGCACAGGACGGACTCTTCCGCCCGGGCGAGTCGCTGGCAGCGTCCATCGTCCTCTCGAACACGACCGGTGCCGCCGTCGACGGCGGAGTCGCAACCCTCAGCATCGGGAGCGCGCCGTTCACGAGCCGCGCCGAGCTGTCGCGGTGGCTGTCGGGAACCGCGGATGCCACGACACCGGCCGTGCTCGGAGCCACCGACCTCGGCACCACCGCGGAAGGTCAGACCGAATCGGCTTCACTCGTCATCGATCCGACCACCAGCGCGATCGCGACTCTCGCCGCGGGCGTGTACCCGGTGCGCGTGACCCTCGGCTCGTACGACGCCCGATCGGTCATCACCGTGCCGGACGCGACGACGGCCTCGGTCGCGCTCGTCGTGCCCATCAGCGCGGGCCCGCAATCCACCGCCGTGATCCCCGCCGACCGGCTCGCCACGCTGACCGCCACCGGCGGGCTGCTCGACGCGGAGCTCACTGCTGTCGCCGGAACCGCGGCGGTCCTCGCCGTCGACCCCGCCGTCGTCGCCTCGATCCGCGTGCTCGGCTCGTCGGCGCCGGCGAGTGCGCGCGCATGGCTGCAGCGGCTGATGACCCTGCCGAACGAGCGCTTCGCCCTGCAGTACGGCGATGCGGATGTCGCCACCCAGCTCGAGGCGGGACTGTCCCGCCCGCTCGCGCCGACCTCGCTGGCCGCCTACCTCGACCCGAAGAACTTCGGCAGCACCTCCCCCTCCCCGACGCCGACAGGCGGCCCGACGCCGACGCCGAGCGCGAGCGGCTCGACGACGTCGACGCTGCCGACGCTCTCCGAACTGCTGGCGATCGGGCCGTCCGACCCCTCGATCTACTGGGCACCCTCGGGCCTCAGCGACGCACAGACCGTCTCCGAGCTGAGATCGAGCGACGCTGCGGCGGTGTCCCTCGTGTCCTCCGTGAGTACGACCACGGGGGCGAACAACGCCACCGTCTCCGCGTCCGGCACCGTCGACGCGGCGCCCGTCGTGGTCTACGACGGCGAGATCTCATCCGCCCTCGGTCTCGCCGCCGCCACGGGTGACGCCAACCTGCGGGGCGCACCGCTGGCCGCGGCATCCGCCGCCCTCTTCTTCGCCGCGCACGACACGTCGGGCTCCCCTCTCGCCGTCGTCGTCGACCGCACCGCCACCCGGTCAGCGGCCGGGGTCGGCGCTGCGGTCGCCGCCGTCACCGGGGGATCCGGGATCTCCCTCACCTCGCTCAGCGGCCTGATCAGCACCTCGGGAACTCCGCGCGCACTCGCGACCTCGACCATCGACGCGGCCCGGACGAGCGCAGTGACCTCGCTGCAGTCGCAGGCCGCGTCGATCGCGCAGTTCGCCACCGTGTTGAGCTCGCCCGCCCTGCTGACAGGTCCCGAGGACGCGGCGGCCCTCCAGCTCCTCGGCGGCTCGTGGCTGTCGGACCTCGACGGCTGGAAGGCAGCCCTGTCCGACCATGCCGCGGCCACGGCGACAACGCTCGGCTCGGTCGACATCACGCCCACCAGCAACGTGAACCTCTTCGCGAGCGGTGCGAACCTGTGGTTCGCGGTGCGCAACGATCTGCCCTATCCGGTCGACGTCACGCTCTACGCCACCCCGAACGACGTGCGCCTCGACGTCGACGCACGCGTTGAGGTGCACGCCGAGGCCTCGAGTGTGACGCGCGTCGAGGTACCTGTTCGGGCGCGCCTGGGCAACGGAGACGTGCGTATCGCGCTGCAGTTGCGCAGCGCGTCCGGGGTCGCGGTCGGCACCGCCCAGACGGTGGATGTCGCGGTGCGCGCGGACTGGGAGAACATCGGCCTCGTCGTGATCAGCGTGCTGGTGGCCGCGTTCATCGGCCTCGGCGTCATCCGTATGGTCCGCCGACGCCGACGCCTCTCGCGCCCGACAGCGACGACCGCCGGAGACGACGCAACCGACGCGACCGCCGATCCGGCGACCGGCGATCCGGCGACGACGGATGCCGCGGCCCCGGCCGACCCGAAGGACGCTCCGTGACCTCGTTCGGCCGCGCCAGCCTGCTGATCGGCGCCGGAACCGTGATCTCCCGACTGTCCGGATTCGTGCGCTCCATCGTGCTCGTGGCCGCGCTCGGTTCGGTCGGAAGCCGCGCCGCCGACGCGTTCTCGACGGCCAATCAGCTGCCGAACAACATCTACGCGATCATCTCGACGGGCATCATCACCGCCGTCGTCGTTCCGCAGATCGTGAAGGCGGCGAGCCACGCCGACGGCGGCCGTGCGTTCGTCTCCAAGCTGTTCACCCTCGGCACGACCGTGCTGCTGGGCGCCACGGCGCTCGCGATGGTGTTCGCCCCGCTGCTGGTCGTCGCGTACGCGCCGAACTACACCCCCGATCAGATGGCCCTCGCGACCGCGTTCGCCTACTGGTGCCTGCCGCAGGTGCTCTTCTACGGCCTCTATGCGCTCCTCGGCGAGACGCTCAACGCCCGCAACGCCTACGGTCCGTTCACGTGGGCGCCGATCATCAACAACGTCGTCTCGGTGGCGGGCTTCGGCGCGTTCATCGCGCTGTTCGGCCCGCAGACCGAGGTCACCGGCTGGACGCCCGGCATGGTGACGGTGATCGGCGCGACCGCCACCGGCGGTGTCGTCGCCCAGGCGATCGTGCTGCTGCTGTTCTGGCGGGGGGCGGGACTGAGCCTGCGCCCCGACTTCCGCTGGCGCGGGGTCGGTCTTCGCCACATCGGACGCCTCGCGGGCTGGACGTTCCTCATGGTGCTCGTGGGGCAGGCGGCCGGGCTCATCCAGTCGCAGCTGCTGTCCGCGGCATCCGGCTACGGCCCCGCCGCGACGACGTCGCAGAACATGTGGCTGCTGTTCATGCTGCCGTACTCGGTGATCGTGGTCTCGATCGGAACCCCCTACTTCACGCGGTTGAGCGAGCAGGCGCACGCCGGCAACATCGACGCGGTGCGCGTCGATGTGGGCCGCAGCATCACGATGCTCGGCCTGTTCATCGTGCTCGCCACCGCGGCGCTCGCGGCGGCGGCCATCCCCGCGGCCCGCATCTTCACCGATTCAGATGCGGACGCCCCCGCGGCGGCATTGATGCTGCTGTGCTATCTCGCCGGTCTCATCCCGATGTCGGTGCTCTACATCGTGCAGCGATCGTTCTACGCGTTCGACGACACCCGCACACCCTTCCTGTTCACGCTGCTGCAGGCGGTGCTGGTGGTGCTCACGGCATTCATCGCCTCGTGGACGCTCCCCCGGGAGTATCTGGGCGCCGGCATCGCACTGGGCCAGTCGTTCGCCATGCTCGTGCAGGTCATCGCCGGGGGCATCCTGCTGCGGCGCAAGATCGGCGACCTGCGGGCACGGGTCTGGCTCGGATCGCTCGCCCGCTTCGGCATCGCGGCCATCCCCGCGGGCCTCGCCGGCTACGGGGTGTTCCTGCTCGCCGGCGGTGTGCACGGCTGGATGGTCTCGGGGCAGATCCTGGGGGCTGTCGGAACAGCCGTGGTGGGGCTCTCGGCCACCGTCGTGTACGTGCTCGCCCTGGCGGTGCTGCGCGCGCCCGAGCTCGGCCCGGGCATCGCCCTCGTACGGCGGATCGTGCGTCGCTGACGGCCCCTCGCGGAATGTCCCACGGCTACCATGTGTTGACCGGTAGTGGCTGCGAGAGACATCCCCGCGGCCGATCGACAAGGAGAGTCCCCACGTGAGCAAGCTCATCATCATCGGATCGGGCCCCGCCGGATTCACCGCCGCCATCTACGCGGCGCGCGCCGAGCTGTCGCCCGTGCTGTTCGCCTCCTCCGTCGAGGTCGGCGGCGAGTTGATGAACACCACTGAGGTCGAGAACTTCCCCGGGTTCCCGGAGGGCATCCAGGGCCCGGAGCTCATGGCCAAGCTGCAGGAGCAGGCCGAGAAGTTCGGCACCACCGTGCGCTACGACGACGTCACCGCGCTCGACCTCTCCGGTGACGTCAAGCGCGTCACCCTCGGCAACGGCGCCGTGGAAGAGGCCGACGCGGTGATCTTCGCGACCGGCTCCGCCTACCGCAAGATCGGCATCGAGGGTGAGCAGCGCCTCTCGGGTCACGGCGTCTCGTACTGCGCGACCTGCGACGGGTTCTTCTTCCGCGAGCGCACCATCGCCGTCGTCGGCGGCGGCGACTCGGCGATGGAGGAGGCCACCTTCCTTACCCGCTTCGCGTCGAAGGTCTACGTGATCCACCGTCGCGAGGAGCTGCGTGCATCGAAGATCATGCAGCAGCGCGCCTTCGCCGACCCGAAGATCGAGTTCGTCTGGAACAGCGAGGTCGTCGACATCCTGGGTGAGGACTCGGTGTCGGGCGTGGTACTCCGCTCCACCGTCGACGGGTCGACTCGCGAGCTCCCCCTCGAGGGCGTCTTCGTCGCGATCGGAAACGACCCGCGCACCCACCTCGTGCACGACCAGCTGCGACTGACCGACGCCGGCACGGTGTGGGTGGATGGCCGGTCGTCGCGCACGTCCATCACGGGCGTGTTCGCCGCGGGCGACGTGATCGACCCGACCTACCGCCAGGCCGTGACCGCGGCGGGAAGCGGCACGGTCGCCGCCCTCGACGCCGAGCACTTCCTCGCCTCCCTGGACGACGCCGGTGCGCTGGCCGCCGACGCCGACCAGATCGAAGAGCTCCCGGTCGCCTGAGCGACGGGAACAATCCGTTCGCGCACGGCGTTCGAACACTCAGCAGACTTCCTAAGGAGAAACCCCATGACTGCCACCGCCACCAGCTCCAAGACGTGGACCGAAGACGTCCTGCAGGCCGACGGCCCTGTGCTCGTCGACTTCTGGGCCGCCTGGTGCGGTCCGTGTCGCATGGTCGCCCCGATCCTCGACGAGATCGCGAGCGAGCACCAGGGCAAGATCACGATCCTCAAGCTCAATGTCGACGAGAACCCCGACCTCGCGATGAAGTACCAGATCACCTCGATCCCCGCCCTCAAGGTCTTCGAGGCCGGCGAGGTCAAGAAGACGATCATCGGCGCCAAGCCGAAGGTCGCGCTCGAGCAGGATCTCGCCACCTTCCTCGCCTGAGCGAGACGCCTCACGAGAGGCCCGGATGCCGCGGCATCCGGGCCTCTCGTCGTCTTCGTCCTCGAACGGCGTGGGCGGAGCCCGTGGCAGCGGCGGTAGGGACGGCGCAGTGAAGGTCGCGTACGTCAGCCGTGTCGCGGGGCAGATGCGCGAGACGAGGAGCCGTCAGGACGCGTCGCGCACGACCGCATCCCAGCGGCGGTGGGTGTTCGCCTCTCCGAGAAGCCGCCAGACCGCACGGGTGAGCGGTGGGTAGTCGAGCGCGATCTGACGCAGCACGCGGTAGTGGCGGGCGGCGGTGGGCTTGCCCCCGCCGGCCTCGGCGATGTTCTCCGCCCGCAGCATGAACACGACCAGCTCGTCGACCGTGGGCAGGTCCTCCATGAAGTCCCAGGGGTCCTCGCCGTCGCGAAGCCGTTCCTCCACGAGCACCGACAGCTCATCCGCGGCCTCGGCGCGCAACAGCTCGAGGCTGGCGCGACGGGCTCCGTCGGTGGCTCGGGCGTCGGTCACCCATCCAGCCTACGTGCCCGCCGGTGAGGGTCGGGCCGGATGCCGCGGCTCAGCCCGCGAACCCCTCCTCGCCCAGTTCCGCCAGGATCCGATTCAAGTCCTGGATGGTGGCGAAATCTATGCTGATCTGGCCTTTTCTCGCGCTCAGACTGATCTTCACGCGCGTGTCGAGGCGGTCGCCCAGTCGACTAGCGACCTCATCGAGGTGACCCCGCCGGGCCCCCGCCTTGGGCGCCGGGCGTCGAGGTGCGGGCGAGTTCTTGGCTGCCGCTTCGGCGGCGCGCACCGAGAGATCCTCGTTCACGATCTTGTCGGCGAGCCGCGCCATCGCGTCTGTGTCGTCGAGTGACAGGATCGCCCGCGCGTGTCCCGCGCTGAGCACACCGGCCGCCACCCGCTGCTGCACCGGCACGGGAAGGCGGAGCAGCCGGATCGTGTTGGAGATCTGCGGCCGTGAGCGGCCGATGCGCTGGGACAGCTGCTCCTGCGTGATGCCGAAGTCTTCAAGCAGCTGCTGGTAGGCCGATGCCTCCTCGAGGGGATTCAGCTGCGAACGGTGCAGGTTCTCGAGCAGTGCGTCGCGCAGCAGATCCTCGTCGGCCGTCTCGCGCACGATCGCCGGGATCGAGTCCAGGCCCGCCTCTCTGGCGGCACGAGTGCGACGCTCTCCCATGATGAGCTCGTACGAGCCGTCCACCTCGCGCACGATGACGGGCTGCAGCACGCCGAACTCCCGCACCGAGTGCACGAGCTCCGCCAGGTCCTGCGGGTCGAACACGGTGCGCGGCTGACGCGGGTTGGGCTGGATCTCGTTCGGGTCGATGCGGATCAGCCGCGCACCGGGAACGGCGATGAGCTCGGGCTCGGAGGCCGGCGGGGTATCCGCGGTCGAGGTCGTGGGCTGCTCGGGGAAGAAGACATCGACGGGGCGTGCCTCGCTGGGCTCGCTCGTCGGGATGAGGGCTCCGATCCCCCGCCCGAGTCCGGTGCGCTTGGCCATCATCGGCCCCCTTCCCGCTCGACGCCGCGCGCGAGCATCTCGACGGCGGCCTCGCGGTAGGCCACCGCGCCGGCCGACTGCACGTCATACGCGATGACGGTCTGTCCGAAGCTCGGTGCCTCACTCACCCGCACCGATCGCGGGATGACAGTCGTGAGCGTCTCGCCTGCAAAGTGGGTACGCACGTCGTCGGCGACCTCTCCCGACAGACGGGTGCGTGCGTCGAACATCGTCAGCAGGATCGTCGAGACGTGCAGCCGGGGGTTGAGGTGCTTCTGGATCATCTCGACACTGCCCATCAGCTGGCCGAGGCCCTCAAGCGCGTAGTACTCGCACTGGATGGGAATGAGCACCTCGGATGCCGCGGTGAACGCGTTGATCGTGAGCAGTCCGAGCGAGGGCGGGCAGTCGATGATGACGAAGTGGGGAGCGTCGGTCGTGGCAGCGAGGTAGGTCTCGAGCGCGGTACGCAGTCGGTGCTCGCGAGCAACGAGCGCGACGAGCTCGATCTCTGCGCCAGCGAGGTGGATCGTGCTCGGCGCGCACTGCAGGAGGTCGGATTCGGGACTCGACTGGACCACGTCCGCGAGCGGGAAGTCATCGATCAGCACGTCGTAGATGCTGGGCGTGTCCGCCGAGTGCGGGATTCCGAGCGCGGTCGAGGCGTTGCCCTGGGGATCGAGGTCGATGACGAGCACGCGAGCGCCGACGTGTGCGAGCGCCGCAGCCAGATTCACCGCGGAGGTCGTCTTGCCGACCCCCCCTTTCTGGTTCGACACCGTGATGATCCGGGTCGCCGTCGGAAGCGTGACCGACGCGTGCTCGAGCGCACGTCGGCGGGTCGACAGGTCCGCCAGTTCGCGAGCAAGTGGCGTGTCGTCGAGCGGTGAGTCATCCGACGCGGGGGAATGTTTCACGTGAAACACCTCGGTCTCGGTCATGTCGTCACTCACTCCGTCCACTGTAGCCGCGTGGTCGACACCGCACGTCGGCGGCCTTGCGATGTTTCACGTGAAACATCACGCTCGCGCACGACGCACGGTTCCCCGGAAGACGCGCGTCGGTTCCTCGAGCACACCATCGCCGACCGTGTCGACCCGCGGGTCCGACACGCGAGCAGCAGCGAGCTGCTTGCGGGCCGCGTCGATCTCCGCCGCCACCGACGCGCCCTTGAGGAAGATCAGCTCTCCACCGTCGCGTACGAGCGGAGCCGCGAGAGGGACAAGACCCTTCAGTGCGCTCACCGCACGCGCGGTCACCGCGTCGAAGGACTCTCGGGGAACGTCCTCGGCGCGCGCGCGGAGCACGGTCACGTGCTCCAGTTCGAGGTCGGCGACCTGCTCTGACAACCAGGCCACGCGTCGTTCCATCGGTTCGATGAGAGTCCACGCGACATCCGGGCGCGCGATCGCGAGGACGATCCCCGGCAGACCCGCCCCGGATCCGATGTCCCCGACTTCGGATCCCGTCGCGAACAGGGGTGCCGCGGCCGCGCAGTTCAGCAGATGTCGCGACCAGAGGCGCGCATTCTCGAGGGGACCAAGAAGGCCTCGCAGCTCACCCTCCCGGGCGAGCGAACCGGCGAACCGACGCGCGCGTCCGATCCCGTCACCGAACACCTCGGTCGCATACGCGGGCTCGCGTTCCACATCACCCTGTGGCGATGTTTCACGTGAAACACTCACGCGCGACGCAGCACCGTGTGACGCGCGGCGCCCTCGCCGTAGGACTCGGAGGTGAGCCCGCGCTCGGCGGCGATGTCGTGCACGAGTTTGCGCTCGTAGCTCGACATCGCCGGGAGGGATGCCTGCGACGCGCCGTCGTCGAGTCGGGCGGCGGCTCGTTCGACCAGGGACTCGAGTTCACGGCGACGCGCATCGCGGGAGCCGCCGATGTCGAGGATGAGCCGGGAGTAGCGACCCGTCGCGTTCTGCACCGCGAGTCGGGTCAGCTCCTGCAACGACGCAACGGTGTCCGGCTCGGCGAGTGCGTCGAGGGACGCGTCCGATGCCTCGACCGACACGTATGCACGACCGTTTCGCACATCGAGGGTGAGGTCGCCGTCGATGTCGGCGATGTCGAGCAGCCCCTCGAGGAAGTCCGCAGCAGCGTCACCTTCCTGCTCGAGCTGCTCGACGGTCGCCTCATCGCGGAGGTCGTCGGAGTTCGCGGTCGTCGTCATCGAGAGTCCTTCGGATAGGGGAGTTGAGGGAGGTCGTCAGGCGGGACGCGTCGCGTCGCCACCGGAGGACGCGCCCGGCTTCGGACCGGCGGGGGAGCCCCCCTGCTTCTTCGCGCGCTGCTTACCCATGGGCTGCTGGCGCTTGGGAGCTGCAGCCTTCGCGCGCTCGGCTTCGGCGAGCAGCCGCTGCTGCTCCGCCTCGTACTTCTCCAGCGAGACGACACGACCGCTGGAATCGACCGCCTTCCCCTTTCGAGCCAGGCGCTCCTCGCGGGCCTTGGCCGCCGCGGATCCGGGGGTGGGGAGGTTACGGATCACGAGGAACTGCTGCACCATCGTCCACAGGTTCGACGTGAACCAGTACATGACGACGCCGAGCGGGAAGAACACGCCCGAGAAGATCATGCCGATCGGGATGATGAAGAGCATGATGCGCTGCATCTGGTACGCCTGGCCGGTCTTCGCCTCGGGCGAGAGGTTGCGCGAGATGATCTGCAGCTGGGTGATGAACTGCGACGCGATCATCGCCGCCACAAGGACGATGAGGATGACCACGGTCACGGTGCCGCCCGGCTGACCCCACGCTCCGGTGAGGGTGTCGTGGAGCGACGCGACGCCGAAGAGCTTCGCCTGATAGAACTCCTGCGTCAGCTCGAGCGTGAGCGGGCCGACGCCACCGGTGGGCACCGCCGCCGTCGCATGCTTGGCGACATCGCTCAGCACGCTGTACAGCGAGAAGAAGATCGGCATCTGGATCAGCAGCGGCAGGCAGCTGGACACCGGGGAGGTGCCGTGCTTCTTGTAGAGCGCCATCGTCTCGCGGCTCATCGCCTCACGGGAGAGCTGGTCGCGCTTGCCCTTGTACTTCTCCTGGATCTTGCGCAGCTCGGGCGCGATCTCCATCATCTTGCGCTGGCTCTTGATCTGGCGCACGAACACCGGGATCAGTGCGGCGCGCACAACGACCACGAGGCCCATGATCGACAGCACCCAGGTCAGACCCGTCGCCGGGTCCATGCCGAAGAACGTGAACACGGCATGCCACGCGACCAGCACGAGCTCGACCACCCATTTGAGCGGCCAGAGGACGATTCCCAACAGATCCGGCACGGATCAGTCCTTTCGAAGGGGCACGACGAAGCCGTGCGGAGTCAGAGCGTGGGCGTAATGCGCATGGGTCGGGGGGTCGTCCACTCCGCCAGCTGCCCACGGGTGGCACCGGGCGATGCGGGCGGCCGCGAGGGCAGAACCCTTGACCAATCCGTGCTGCTGCACGGCACCCACCGCATACGCGGAACACGACGGATAGTACTTGCACACGTCGCCGTAAACATGGGAGATGGTTGCGCGGTAGCCGTGCAGCAGCGCGAGACCCAGGTTGCGAGGAACGAGCGGCACGGCGCGCAGCCACAGCCGAGTGTCGAACCGGTCGGTTCCGCGCGAGTGAGACGGCAGCGTCGCCGAGCTCATGACGCCCTCCGCTGCAGTGCGGTGCGCACGTCTCCGCGAAGAGTGGAGAAGGATGCCGCGGCGGCGGCGGGCAACGCGCGGATGACGATGTCGCGTCCCGGCGCGACGTCGCCCCGCGCCTCTGCGCAGATCGCCTTCAAGCGGCGACGAACCAGATTGCGGGTCACCGCGCCTCCCACCTGCTTCGACACGATGAAACCGAAACGGGGTGCCCGCGTGCCCTCGCTCGCGACCACATAGGTGATCAGGTGCGGCGAAGTGCTCCGGACTCCCCGTCGGACGACGGCCTTGTAGTCGGCACCATCGGTGAGACGACTCGGCCGGGAAAGCACGCCGGTCATGGCGCGGCCGGCGCGGGTGCGCATACGGGCGCGGAAGCCGTGCTTCTTGGCGCGGCGGCGGTTGTTGGGCTGGAAGGTGCGCTTGCTCATGGGATCACTCCGGATCGGGGGTCACCGGAAGCTGGCGGCCGGCGACGGGGAACGAACTGCCTGGAAGGCATAAGTCAACCGACTAAGGGTATGCCCGCGGAGCCGAGAACTCAAACCCAGGACCCATCCGCACTATCACGGCACCCCCGAACCACCCCGTGATCGACACGCGCCCATCGCCGAACGGTTTGATTCACCCCCGCCGTCTGACTAGCGTGTCTCCAGCACTTATCCACAGGTTCGGGCGGGTTCTCCTCCGAAACCGGGGTATTCATCCACAGGTCTAAGGGGGAACGGCATCGTGCAGGACCAACCGGAGGTGCCCGTCTGGGCCGACGTGCTCGACGCTCTCGTGCACGACGACCGGGTCACCCCGCAGCTGCACGGATTCCTCAGCCTCGCGATCCCGCAGGGGGTGATGGGCGGCACTCTCTATCTCGACGTGCCGAACGAACTCACGCAGGCGCAGTTCACGAAGCGTCTGCGCACGCCGATCATGGAGGCTCTCAGTGTCGCGTCGCCCGACGGTGAGGTGACCTCGTTCCGCGTGGTCGTGAATCCGGAACTGAGTGACGCGCACCTGAGCGCTCCGGCGCCGTCGTCGACGCCGTTGCCCGCTCCGCCCGTGCCCCTCGCCGATGACGTCGCCGACTCGCCGAGCACCCCGCTGCGCTCCGACACCCGACTGAATCCGAAGTACACGTTCGACCGATTCGTCATCGGGCAGTCCAACCGCTTCGCGCACGCCGCGGCGGTCGCCGTCGCCGAGGCGCCGGCGAAGGCGTACAACCCGCTCTTCGTCTACGGCGACTCCGGGCTCGGGAAGACTCATCTCCTCCACGCGATCGGCGACTACGCGCAGAGCCTCTATTCGGGCATCCGCGTGCGCTATGTGTCCAGCGAAGAGTTCACGAACGACTTCATCAACTCGATCGCCAACAACCGTGGCTCGGCGTTCCAGGCCCGCTACCGCGATGTCGACATCCTGCTGATCGACGACATCCAGTTCCTCCAGGGTCGCGCCGAGACGCAGGAGGCGTTCTTCCACACCTTCAATCAGCTGCACGACCACGACAAGCAGGTCGTGATCACGAGCGATGTGCCGCCCAAGCACCTCACCGGGTTCGAGGACCGCATGCGCAGCCGCTTCGAGTGGGGTCTGATCACCGACGTTCAGGCGCCCGATCTCGAAACCCGCATCGCCATCCTCCGGAAGAAGGCGCAGAACGAGCGACTCCACATCCCCGACGAGGTGCTGGAGTACATCGCGACAGTCGTGTCCACCAACATCCGTGAACTCGAGGGCGCGCTGATCCGGGTCTCCGCGTTCGCGAGCCTCAATCGGTCCTCCCTCGACATGTCGCTCGCACAGCAGGTGCTGAGAGACATCGTCGACCAGGACGACGCGAATGTGATCTCGCCGACCGACATCATCACTGCGACCGCGCAGTACTTCAAGCTCTCGGTAGACGACCTCTACGGGTCGAGCCGCTCGCAGGCGGTCGCGACCGCACGGCAGATCGCGATGTACCTGTGCCGCGAGCGCACGAGCC